>CALZJI010000277.1 GCA_945787615.1 uncultured Chromatiaceae bacterium
GAAACTTCGAACAAAACACAATATTCTGTTAATTACCGCAACGCTTTTAGTGGTCGTTGGTTCGTTGCTTACACTTTTTAGCATGACAGACCCGATGTGATTGGGGAACGGCGACCGCAACCGTAAAAGAAAAACATATCCCCAATTGAAGTCCCGATTGTTGAGCCCGGCTTCGCCGGGCTCCTCTTTCGTTCGTTATACAATTATGTACTGCGCAGTGTTTAACGATCGGGTATGTGTGTCGACATACTATTCGGAAAAGACTATCGTACTCTACGGGCTATCATCAGCACATAGGAAAAACGACACCCTCGATAGGAATGAAACCTGACAATTGCACTTTCTCCTGGTTGCTCGAAGTCATCTATCAAGTTTACAACATAACTATCCGTAACGACACCTATCCGTATCGCCCAATCGTAGCCGCTGCACGGTATGCGAATCTTCCGATAAAGTACGTCAATAAAGGAATGACATGAGACATGAACCGGATCCATTCCTGCGCCGCTTGCGCTGGATCACTGTCGCCGCATTGCTTATCGCCGCGCTGTGGCAATTCTTACCCTGGATAGAGCGTTATTTCATCGGATTGACGGCTGAACCCAGGGCAGTGACAGCGCGTGGCGAACTTGCCGGTGACGAGCGTTCAACCATTGAAATCTTTGAGCAAGCCAGCCCGTCAGTGGTTTTCATTACGACCCACCAGCGTGTACGCAATCTCTGGACGCGCGATGTGCTTAGCGTACGGCGGGGGACGGGTTCCGGTTTTGTCTGGGACGATCTCGGTCACGTGGTGACCAATTACCATGTGATTGAACGAGCCTCAGAGGCCACCGTTCGGCTAAACGACGGGCGCAGCTATCAGGCGGCACTGGTGGGTGTCAGCCCAAATCACGATCTCGCGGTGTTGCGTATCCGTGTACCTTTCGACCGTCCGCCTCCGGTACCCGTAGGCGCCAGTCATGATCTCAAGGTGGGACAAAAAGTCTTGGCTATCGGTAATCCGTTTGGGCTGGATTATACGTTGACCACGGGTGTGATTTCGGCGTTGGACCGCTCGTTGTCGGCGAACAAAGGCGCGACCATCGAGCATTTGATTCAGACCGATGCCGCCATTAATCCCGGTAACTCTGGCGGCCCGCTGCTGGATAGCGCAGGGCGCCTGATCGGCATCAATACAGCCATCTATAGTCCTTCAGGCGCCTATGCCGGCATTGGTTTCGCCGTACCGGTGGATACCGTCAACCGCGTAGTACCACAGTTGATTGCCCAGGGAAAATACATCCGACCCAGCTTAGGCATTGCCGTGGATGAGACCATTAATCGCGTGGTGACAGAGCGCCTCGGCATTAACGGCGTTTTAATATTACGGGTCGAGCCTGGATCCGCGGCAGACGCGGCGGGGCTA
>CALZJI010000278.1 GCA_945787615.1 uncultured Chromatiaceae bacterium
GCCCGTGTAGAAATTACTTCACATTTTGGACGTCGATCCATCTCGCCTGCCTGCGTTGCCTACATGGACGTAGGCAAGGGGCGAGAGGAGGACGCGGTAGCTTTGCCTACATGGACGTAGGCAAGGGGCGAGAGCAGGACGCGGTAGCTTTGCCAGGCGAGCGCCTCAACGCCCAATATGTGAAGTTATTTTGACGCGGGCCCTAACTCGGATTTGCTCGTTTCGTCGGGTGCTAATTATTTGTTTTCTTGGGTAAAGTAAGCCAGAGCCACAGGAAGCCAACCACTCCGGCAATCACAGAGGCGACCAATACCCCTGTTTTTGCGATGAGCAGGTGTTCAGGTTGCCCTTTGAAGGCGAGTTCGGAGATAAAGATCGACATGGTAAAACCGATTGCGCCGAGGAAGGCCACCCCGACCAGATGTGTAAACCGAGTGCCTTCGGGCAGGCGCCCAATACCGAGTTTTAGCGCAAGCCAGCAAGAACCCGCGATGCCAACCACCTTGCCAACAATGAGGCCAACGATAACGCCCAGCGCAACGGGGTGGGTCAGCGTCGCTGTCAATTGGCCAAGTTCAATGGGGATGCCCGCATTGGCGAGTGCAAACAGCGGCATGACTAAAAAAGCAACAGGTAGATGCATGCGATGCTCAAGGCGCTGTAGAGGTGTTTCCACCAGGTGAACGCCGTTTTCCAGTGTCTGCAATAGAGAACGTTGGTCTTCATTGCGCATTATGCTCTCGCCCGGTCGGTAGCTGCGATCAAACCGGTCCATAAGCTGGCGGACGTGGCGGCTAAAACTCAACGTGTCGTATTTAGTGTGGGCAGGTATGGTGAGAGCAGTAATGACGCCGGCGAGCGTTGCGTGGACGCCGGATTTAAGCAGGGCAAGCCATAATAACGCGCCGACAATGAGATACGGTAACGGGTTACGAATGCCGGCGCCATTAAGGAAAATAAGCAATCCCGTAAAGAGGGCGCCGATCAGAAGCGGCCCCATCGCAATCTGTTCAGTGTAGAACAGCGCAATGACCAGTACCGCGCCGAGATCATCAACGATGGCTAAGGCAACTAGGAACATGAGTAAGCTTGTGGGCACGCGCGCGCCGAGTAGAACCATAGCACCTACTGCAAAGGCGATATCCGTGGCCATGGGTATACCCCAGCCGATTTGCGTATCGCTGCCCGCGTTAATGGCGAAATACAACGACGCGGGCACCACCATTCCACCGATAGCTGCTACCACGGGTAACGCCGCTTGTTTAATGTCCGACAGTTCCCCAACTAAAATTTCCCGTTTGATTTCAAGGCCGACGACTAAGAAGAACAGCGCCATGAGACCGTCATTGATCCAATGGTGAAGCGTTTTTTCTAAGGTCCAGCCGCCAAAGTTGATTCCTATTCCAGTATGCAAAAGGTGTTGATAGCTCTCTAACAATGCGGTATTGGCAACGATGAGAGCAATGACCGCGCACAACATAAGTAAAAGACCACTGGCCGCTTCGTCGTGGATAAACTCTTCGAAGGGAGTGACGATCTTGGCGAAAACTCTTTCCAGAGGCGCGTTATGTGTATCTTCGGGCTGTTGGTTAGGGCGAGTACTATTTGTCATTGTGGGCTACGGCGGCTTAGTATCCAAATCAAGTAGTTATTTATTTTTGCGGTGCGCTGGGGCCGATAACCTAGGCTATGCCACGCCACGCATGGCTGTACCCTAGTTGGGCTCGACAGCTGCCGTTCGGTATCATGTTTTACCGTCTCAGCCCCTAGTGTGTTGTGTCGCGCATCGTGGTGAGCTGACCACATGATGGTGAGCGACATCTAAACGGTGTGTTTCCAAACATTATGTTTACAGGGCGCAAGTATAAACAATAATTGAGAATTACACACTCTCCTAAGGGCTGGGATTCGAACGTTTTGGGCGTGTTGGGAAATGGTTCTGGCTTAGCTCGCATTACCAACGGACAGACTAGACTAACTTCGGTGGTCTGTCCGTTGGTAAGCGTTAGGGCCGCGGAAAATAAAAATTATCCAAAGATTGCGCCGAATTTTTGCTCAGATTCAAGGCGTGGCAAGTGGCGCATATTGGAATATGCAACACTTGCCGTAATGCAGAAGCTGAGCGAAAAGACGAGCAAGGTTGGATCGTTATTTTTTTCCGTGGCCCTTAGCCACAGTAGCTGAGCGAACGCCTCGCTTGCGCTTCTAATGAGGCAGCGCTATCGTTAAAAATCAACGTACTAAACGCAGAATTAGTCAAAAGACCAACGTGAAATCGTATAAATCGGCATGTTTTCGATTGGATTTTTGCGGCGGTTCAGGCAGAATCGTTGTTAGGTTAACGAACAGGAACTGAACGTCTCCGTGCGTATTGCCCTGCTAGAAGATGACCGAGATACCGCCAATATCATGACCGTGTGGATCGAGTCGGACGGGCACCATGTGGCTCGGTTTGAAAGTGGCGGAGCGCTCACTAAAGCGCTGCAGCGAGAGACCTATGACCTTCTGATCTTGGATTGGTTACTTCCCGATATCAACGGTGATGAAGTGCTTAGATGGGTGCGCGAGCACGTGGGTTGGCAGATGCCGGTAATCTTTATAACGCAAAAGGACAGCCAAGAGGACATTGTGGCCGGACTGAATCTTGGCGCCGACGATTACATGACTAAGCCCGTTGACGCAGCTGAACTGTTGGCTAGAATCTCGGCGGTTGCGCGACGGTATCGCCAACATCCGGAAAGCGAGGCGTCACTGGAGTGTGCGCCCTTTCGATTTGATTTAAGTGGCCACACAGTAATGCGCGATACCCAACCATTGGCGCTTACGCAAAAAGAGTATGAGTTAGCGCTGTTTCTATTTCGCAATATAGGGCGGTTATTATCTCGTGCTCATATTTTGGAATCCGTATGGGGGCGGAGCGCGGATGTCACAACCCGTACAGTTGACATTCATGTGAGCCGTTTGCGTAAAAAGATGGGATTATCAGAAGAGAGTGGTTGGCGCTTGTCGGCAGTCTATTATCACGGGTACCGTTTGGAGAGTGTTGCAGGCGCCGATGTTTCGCTTGCCCACGAGCAAGAACGCTAATAACGTATTGCATTGCGCGTTCCTGTTGTGGCCCAGCGCGACACGCTCTCGCGCGGAATAGAACAGAAAAAACCTGGAGTTTTAAAAGTTTTTACAATTTGTTACAAAATTCGGCTATATTCCGCTGAATTTTTCCGCTTATACTTCCGTAATTACTACTATGGCGCGCGGGGTCTCACCCAACGCGACAAAGTATTGGCCACGTTGCCCGCGACGCAAGAAAGATAGATCTAGTGTGGGGCGTGGAAACAGAGAAAGAATTTAAGTGGAGTAAGGATATGAAATTATCATCTCGTTCACGTCACGCGATAAGTGCCATGATGGAATTGGCTGCACAAGAAAGTAACGGCGAAACCCCCATCGTTGATATGGCGCGTAAGTACAGTTTATCCCAATCATCTATGGAGCAACTTTTCGCAAAGTTGCGTAGGAGTGGATTGGTCGCCGGTCGCCGGGGTCGTAGAGGCGGTTATCGCTTGACGCGGAGGCCGGAACAAATCACGGTTGCTGAAATAATTGGGGCTGTCGACGACGAGCAGCAGGCAAGAAACGTCCACTCGACGTACGAATCGTTAGGACTTGACGCGAATGCTTCCGATGTGGCGTGGGACACCATCAGTCAGCGAATCTATCAATTTCTCGGCGGTATAACGTTAGCTGAAATCATGGAAACCGACGGTGCAATGGGCCAATTAGGAACCACCTTTACGGAAGCTCGTGATGCTGGTGAGCCTGGGCCTGATGCATACGCTGCCGTTGCCGCCGGTGGGCGTTAACTAAATAGCGTAGCGAACTGGGTGACTATCGAGGCTCGCATTTCTGTGAGAAATGCGAGCTAACGATATTCTCTTCACCAAATAGTCATCTTAGCTGCTTTGTTTGAATAGGCAAAATATTCTCGTCTCGCCACACTAGGATCGTATCCACGATCTCTTGCCATACCTCCACCTCGGTCCGACCGTGGCGTTTTAGCACCTTAAAGCTGTGATCACCGCCCTCGATTATACGTAACGTACTCAGTGCGTTTAATGGTTCAAGTGCTTTGCGTAGTAACTCTAGATCACATAGGGTATCGCGTGTGCCTTGGATAAACAGCATCGGGCAACGGATCTCTTTTAGGTGCGCGGCGCGTAGTTTTTCGAACTTCTTTGGCGGATGCAGCGGATAGCCTAGAAAGACAAGCCCGTCTAACGGTTCGCCCCGTGAGGCCACGAGAGAAGCAATACGCCCGCCCATGGATTTTCCAGCTGCGAAGACGCGTTTTGGTGGATAGTCAGTTTGCCGATGGACGGCCTGTAATACGGACTGCCACGTTTGTTCCAGCTTTGGGCTGCGGTCCGGCGCTTTCCGGCCGAGTTCTTTATAGGGGAAATTAAATTTTATGCTGAGCATCCCTTTTTCAGCGATGGCTTCGTGAAAGAAAGCGATAAACGGATTATGCATATCTGTACCCGCGCCATGGGCGAATATCATTACGTCGCCATTGAACTTTGCCGGCAGCAGCCATATGGATGAAACCGTCGCTGCGTCGTCAACGACAATTTTCTTACTGAGTTTTCTGTAATCGATATCCATAACGTTGTACTCGGTTAACGGAACCCAGGGTGCTTCCCGTGGTGTATATACCCGTGGCGTTTGAGATTTAGGTGTTAAGAGTGCGTCATATTCATTTCGTGGCAAGGCGAAATGACGAGTAATAGCCGGACTATTGCGAGGAGTTTCAACGCAGCCATGGAATGA
>CALZJI010000279.1 GCA_945787615.1 uncultured Chromatiaceae bacterium
TCATTCCATGGCTGCGTTGAAACTCCTCGCAATAGTCCGGCTATTACTCGTCATTTCGCCTTGCCACGAAATGAATATGACGCACTCTTAACACCTAAATCTCAAACGCCACGGGTATATATTGATTCAAGTGTGGCTTTTTGCTCCATCTGGGCAAGTGATTGAAAAATTGCGGCTAACAACCCATGTATAATTCAAGCGAGGTATCATTCTTGTCGTTATCTATATTTCAAGTATCGGAGTCGTGTTGACGTGTTCAATTGAGGTAGGAGAGCGGCGTGGAAAGGCGTAGGTTCTTGACGCTTATGGGAGGGGTAACCCTCGCTTCCGTGAACACGTCACTCCCAGGTTTGCCGTTGTGGCCCGATGAAGGCATCTGGAATCCGTGCTTGACGGGGCCGCTCCCAACGTCGTTGGCTAACAATGAACTCGTTCGCGCAGCATGGCAAGACGTGGATCCGTCTTACGTATGGGACAGCCATGTCCATTTAATTGGAACGGGCGATAGCGAGAGTGGAATATGGATTAACCCAAACTTGCGGTCGCTTTTTCACCCCATTCAGTTTATTCAAATGAAGTTTTATCTCAATGCCTCTTGCGTGCGCAAAGAAAACGGGGTCGACAACGATTATGTTTCCCGTCTTTTGGCGCTCCATGAAGATTTGCCGTCTGGGGTGCGTTTAATGCTCCTTGGGTTCGATTATCATTATAACGAAGCGGGTGAACGGGTGACGGCGAGAAGTCCTTACCATACTCCAAATGCTTACGCTGCCGGGATTGCAAAAAAATTCCCCAATCAATGTGAATGGATTGCGTCCATCCATCCTTATCGAAAAGATGCACTCGAGGCTTTGGCCGAGGCGGTGGCCAGCGGTGCACGGGCGGTAAAGTGGTTGCCGCCAGCGATGGGCATGGACCCGGCTTCGCCGTTGTGCGATCGGTTTTACCGAGCGCTGGCGCGGTACCGGATACCGCTTCTCTCCCACGGCGGAACGGAACATGCGGTTGATGGTCGCGACGCCCAGGCGCTGGGAAATCCACTTTTACTACGCCGTGCGCTGGATCACGGCGTGCGTGTTATTGTTGCCCATTGCGCTGTTCAGGGTAAGAATCGCGACCTAGATGAAGGCCCAAACGGACCGAGAGTTCAAAATTTCGAACTGTTCACGCGGCTGATGGATCAACCTCAATATGACGGTAGCTTGTTCGGCGAAATATCCGCCGTAACCCAAATCAATCACGTTGGGCCGGCGTTAAGGACAATTATTCTACGAGATGACTGGCATCACCGCTTGATAAACGGTTCTGATTACCCTCTTCCGGGAGTGATGCCTCTAATATCCATGCGACAGTTGTTGAAGCATGGCTATCTAAGCGCGGAGCAAGCACAAGTATGTTCGCAAATACGGCAATACAATCCGCTACTGGCCGACTTTCTGATTAAGCGTAATCTGACGGTTGAGGGTAAGCGTCTTTCGCCACGGGTGTTTGAATCACGACGCGTGTTTGCTGTTACAGATGCGCTAAACGAGGCAAGGGTGCAAGACGCTGTGGAGAATGCGTCGTAGCGCTGTAGTTGTTCGTTAGGGCTCGCGAAAAATACAAAGTTATTTTTTCGCGAGCCCTAAGGGCCGCGGAAACAAGTATTAATCCAATTTTGCTTGTCTTGTGGCCCAGCTTCTGTGTTGCGGCAAGGGTTACATAAAGCGATTATGCGCTCCTTGCCGCGCCTTGAATCTGAGCCAAAATCCGGCGCAATCTTTGGACAATTATTTATTTCCGCGGCCCTTACCACAGTATTTCAAATTTTACACTTGTCAATACATCGCTATGATTGAACATTTTCGCGTTTTTGCGAAGCGACCAAAACAGTATTCGATTCTCTGACCGCAGCCCTATGGAGGCGCCGTGGTACGACAAACTCATCCGGTAGCTCAAGCGATCTTTTTTTCGA
>CALZJI010000280.1 GCA_945787615.1 uncultured Chromatiaceae bacterium
ACTGGTGGGTTACGGCGCAAAAAGACGCGCCTAACTCACCCTACATTTCTGGCAAGCGGGATGGTTGAGTTTCGCGGAGTTCGATGCCTCTGTGCAAGGCTGGATCAACCACGTGCGGTACGTGGACAGCTGGGGCCTGCGTGAGCACGTGTTGAGCCGATTTAGGTGGGGACCTGGTTCGACGGGAAGAAACCCCAACCCTGATCGACTAACGCGCACCGGCTGATGAATAGAGGCACCGTTATATGGCGATTACCCAAAGAAAACCCGGGTAAAAAAATCGCGCGCCGCCGCTACGCGGCGGACAGGGAACAGTGCGTCAGTGACCAGTGGTCAATGCTGCTGTGATCAGCGGACAATGGGGGACGCACGAACCACACGAAAACCAACATCGAGGAGCGGCAGCCCGGGTCGAGCCTGCCACGGTCGGCGGCGCGCGCACTGTCTGGATCGCCGACCCAAGAGCCGCCGCGCAACACCCGAAGCGCATTTCCCCCAACCGAGGTTCGTTCGGGCTTTTGGTATTCGTTGAGGCACCACTCCCAAACGTTGCCCGCCATGTCCAATACCCCATACGGTGACGCGCCGTGTGGGTAAAGGCCTACCGCCGTCGTTTCGCTGAGGTTAGTCGGTCCAGCATCGGTCGCGGTTTCGTCAATATTGGCGAATCCCGCCCGATAACCATCACCCCACGGGTATTCCCGCCCATCGCCGCGCGAAATCTTGTAACCAGTCGATTTTTTCAAAAATCTTAGGGATGTCCTTTTCCGCATCTTCCACTGACCAGAATTGCTCGAAAGTTCCGTTAGCCGCCTGCCACGCTCGCCAAGCGTCTTGCACGCCTTTACCGCCGGCCAAATGCCAAAACAGTGTTTCGCCCCGTTCCGCTCCCTGTTGCGGGTCGAGTACAGTTAGATAGCGGGTAATGAACGCGTGGATGCGCGGCGGATCAAGGGGGCGGATATCGAGGGTATCCAGATCAAGGCGCAGTTCATCCACAAAGTCGTCGCGCCGGCAACTGGCCACGACCACTGGTAGCCGCTTGTCGTTAACCAGTTCACGGATGGCTTGCATCTTGTTTTTGCGCTGGGCGGTGGGTAACTCATTGAGGCCGTCGAGGAGCAGGTAGACACGCTGTTCCTCCAACAATGCGGACCAATGCCGTTCCAGCTTGCCGCTGTGCTCGGCGATGAAATTATGCAACGGCACGTTGGCGTCAATCCACTCCTTCAGCGGGACGAAAATAGGAACAGGCACGTCGGGTTGTTCCAGGGCTTGGCGGGCCTGCTCGGCGGCGATGCGCCGCAGGGCGAAGGTTTTACCGGCGCCCGGTTCACCCAGTACCGCTAGCCGTGGCGCCTGGCGCAGCGCATCGAGTACGTCATCGAAGGGCTGTTTTTCAGCCCCTTGCCGCGTGTCGACTAACGCGCGTAACAGCTCGAATTCCACCGGCATACAGCTCTCCGGCAACACCCGGGCCAGGGAGAGATGCCGAACCTGTTCGGCGGGCAACGGGGTGTAGATCTTCTCTACCTTTTCGAGTTCGTGACGGTAGAGCAGATCCTGCAAATAGGCCACCTCGATGCGTCGGCGCGGGCTGCGGTACGATGAGTCCAGCCACTCAACCAACCGCCCCCAGGGATCGTCATCCGCGCCGGTAAAGTCGATACATTGCAAGGTTCGGATTCCGAACAGGGGTTCGACGTTGGCTTCGACGCGCAGCGGTATGATGGGCGTGCCCTGCGTCCGAGCGTAATCGGCTTCTTCCGCCATCCAGTGGCTTTCGCCAACGCCGTTGCTTAGCACGCAAAGCAGGGCGTTCGCATTATCGATTGCGGTGGCGATTTCCGTTGGCCAGACGCCTGCCGGCTCGATGTCCGTTTCATCCCGCCAAGCAGGTATACCCAAACCCTCCAGCCGCGCCTGGATGCGAATAGCCCACTCCTTGCCGACGCCGTCGTTGCGGGCGTAACTGATAAAAACATGGCCGCTGGTGCGGTGCGTCTTGTTCGCAGAATCCATTGCCTGTTGCTGTCTTGATTGGTGTCACGATAGCGGTGTGTCTACAGTCTAACCCGAAAACACGGGGCGACGAAGCGTAGGTGGCTTGGGAAGGGCGCTGCCATGCCTTCTTTTAGTCCATGCGCCTGAGTATAAAATAGAAAAGGGCAACGCCTATAAACCAGCTTTCAACTAACAGAAGGACGGTAGCCTGGATGGAGCTTGCGGAATCCGGGAATGACGGTGGTAATGCTCCCGGATTCCGCAGGCTCCATCAGGCTATAGAATGTAGGGCGGGTTAGCGTCTTTTTGCGTAACCCGCCAAGCGTTGCGTAGCAACTCAACCTGTTTTTTTAATGAGTGCCTAACGGCACGATTGGTGGGTTACGGCGCAAAAAGATGCGCCTAACCCACCCTACATCTCTGTCTTGGTTGGTGCTACGATAGGCTGTGTCTACAGTCTAACGTGAAAACGCGCTGCGACGACGCATAGGCGGCTCGGGAAGGGTGCTAACATGGCTTTTAGTCACTGCGGCCCGGTACGGATTCGAGGCCATCGGCGGGCAGCGGCAGCGTAAGGTATTTGAGCCGCGAGGCGAGGCATCGACGGATGAAATCGTACGCCGCATGATTATGGACCTCGATCTCATACACGGCGTAGATCCGTTTTTGCGTCGACCGGTGGGCCGAGGCATGCGTTATTACCGACTGCACGGCAGACCGGCCTACCATTATCGCTACCGCTACACTAACGCTGAACTGTCAGCGCTTCATGACAGATTAAGCGGCAGCTGGCCCAACCGTGTATTATTCAACAACGACAGCATGGCCGATGACGCGAAGCGGTTTATCCGGCTTCTGAAACGCTTTTCATAGCATCCCATGGCAGATAATGTAACTGGTAATTTTCTTTGCATGGTGATGGTGGTTCTCTTGCTCGCGTCATCGGTAGCACGTGCGCAAACGGAGGGTGGACACATGCCGGATCAAAAAATGAAAGAGGCGATTGCATTAATGAACGACTTCGCGGAGCGCACCGGACTTACCGCCGGACGCCCCACACAACGCTATTTGTGGACGGACGCCTTCGCCGTGTGTAATTTTCTCGGCCTAGCGCAGGCGACCGGAGAAAACCGCTACGCGGCACTCGCGCTACGGTTGATCGATCAGGTGCATCATACCCTGGGCCAACACCGGGACGACGATCCGCAGAGCGGCTGGCTCAGCGGATTGAGCGAACAGGAGGGCGCGATCCATCCGACCCAAGGCGGGCTTCGTATAGGTAAGGCGTTGCCCGAACGCGGTCCGGGTGAACCCTTCGATGAGCGGCTGGAGTGGGGCCGCGACGGCCAGTACTACCACTACCTGACCAAGTGGATGCACGCCCTAGATCAAGTTACGCGTGCCAGCGGGCGGCCACAGTTCAACCTATGGGCCCGGGAACTGGCCGAGACCGCGTTCAATGCCTTCACTTACCCGACCGAGGCCGGACGACCACGCCGTATGTACTGGAAGATGAGCATCGACCTTTCCCGCCCGCTCGTACCCTCTATGGGGCAGCACGACCCGCTGGACGGCTGCATCACCTACGTGCAACTCCGTTCGACCCCAGCCGGGTTGTCTGGATCGGAGGCTGAGCCCAACCTCACAAACGAGATCGGCCAGTTGGCAGCAATGATTCAAGGCCGTGAGTGGGTAACCGCCGATCCACTGGGCATCGGCGGTCTATTGATCGATGCCTACCGCGTGGATGGGTTGCTGCGACACGGGATATCGTCGGACGAAGACCTCCTAGAGACCCTGCTTTCGGCGGCGCTCGTGGGGCTGCGGTGTTACGCCGATAGCGGCGACTTACGGTTGCAAGCCGAGTACCGGCTTGCCTTTCGCGAACTCGGTCTGGCGATCGGTCTGCACGCCGTGGAACTGATGAGGCAAACGATTGACAGCGACGCAAAGCCCTCCACTAGTGAGGTGCTGGCACAGCTTAAAGCACTCATGAAGTACACGCCCATGCGCGACCAGATCGAGTCATTCTGGCGCGAGCCCGATCATCGACGTGCCAGCACTTGGACCGAGCATCGCGACATCAACGAAGTGATGCTAGCAACAAGTCTTGCGCCTGGCGGATTTCTAGGCAGTGACAATGGTGTCAAAGGCCTACAGTGACGATGAACTGAAAAAAATTGACATGCCCGCCTTACTGCTAATCGGTGCTCAAGAGAAGATTTACAATCCGGTGAAAGCCATGTAGCGCGCCAAATAGTCTATGCCAGACGTCACGGCGAATATCAAGGTAGTCGGAGTCTGTGGATGCTGCATGGAATGGACACCCTGATGGATAATCTGTGGAAAAACACGTTTTCCCACTAGATTACCCACAGGGATGCCCAAACCTCACCCCCAGACGGCATTATTTCTATACGACAACAATATTTAATAATCTTGTCGAGTTCCCTATACTCTGAATTCTCCAGCGACAATGAGGCGACAACTATCCTGATAGGGGCAGGCTAATGAGTGACAGAGGGGGATACTTTCAATGCGAAGGAGGCGGAGGATGAAAACGTTTTTGGAGAAACATGCGAAAAAGATCACGGGTGTGTTGTCGTGTTTCGACCGGATGCGGTTGCGCGGTTATCTTCCGATTTTGTCTGGCATGGCGATGGCGCAGTTTCTCAATCAGGAAAACATCAAATTCCGTAACTTGAAGGATTTTTTGACCGAGCACGCTGTCGCGCTACAACATTACGCGAAGGCGATGGCCGATACGTTTGAGCGTTCTTATGCTTACTTTGCCTCTTTGGTTCTCGTAAACTGTGTGTTTTTTTGTTTAATGGCGGCTTTTTTTTCTTACGCAACCGCCGCCGAACTACCGGAGACCATCGCCAAAGTAAAGCCTAGTATCGTTGGCGTTGGAACGTTCCAAAAAACGAGAACCCCGGCGGCCAATTTTCTCGCCACAGGTTTCGTTATCGCCGACGGGCGACACGTCGTGACCAACGCCCACGCCCTACCTACGATGGTAAGGGCGAGCAACAAAGAATTCTTGGCGGTTTTTCTCCCTTATGGATTTGAACAACAACGAATTCGCACCGCGACCGTAGTCGACAAAGATGATCAACACGACTTGGCGATTTTAAAGATATCGGATGCGTCACTCCCTGCATTGCGCTTAGGTCATTCGGAGAACATCCGCGAAGGTGAGTCGCTTGCCTTCACCGGATTCCCCATAGGGGCGGTCTTGGGGTTACGACCCGTCACCCATCGCGGCATCGTATCCGCCATAACGCCAATCGTGATTCCCGCTGCTTCAACAAGACGGCTAAACCCTAAGCTTATCAGACGACTAACTTCGCCCTACGACGTCTTTCAACTTGACGCGACTGCGTATCCCGGCAATAGCGGTAGCCCCTTATATCTACCTGATACCGGCGAGGTCGTAGGCGTCATCAATAGCGTATTTGTGAAAGAGACCAAGGAAACGGTAATACAGAAACCCAGCGGTATTTCTTACGCAATTCCCGCTCAATATGTAAAGGTGCTACTGGAGAAAGCGGGAATTGCGATAGATTAACGCTGAAAAAAATTGGAGGTAATCTTCGTCGGCGTAAAACCTGGGGTCAGACTAGAATGCGATTCAATACCCGATGTAGGGTGGGTTAGGCACGTCTTTTTGCGCCGTAACCCACCAGTCGTGCCGCTAGGCTCTCATAAAAAACAGGTTGAGTCGCTACGTAACCCTTGGTGGGTTACGCAAAAAGACAAAAGACGCTAACCCACCCTACATTTTGGCTTAAGTAAGTGCCATTCGGGTCAGACTACGACTTGGTTTGCCGTAATCCATTTGGCGTTATATAACCGCCAATTGATGCGCGATTGTCAACTAATATGTTCTGACGGCCAGTGGGCACAAGTAAAGTGTAACTGATCGACCAGCAGCCCGCTATGGAATTGGCGTGGACGAATTATCCAAAATCACAATGTCGTACAATTCAGTAACCCATCGAGCCATCGTGCGTTCTGCAATTAAATTCTACGAAGAAGAATTGGAGAATTACGGTCAGTTGTTAGCTAACGATCAAGAGGCTGCTTACTTACGACTGGCGCATATTGGAATATGCAACACGTGCCGTAACGCAGAGGCTGAGCGAAAAGAAAAGCAAGGTTGGATAATTATTTTTTTCCGTGGCCCTAAATACCTACGGTCGCTCGTTGCCGATCACTAACGCTTGCTCTACGAACGTGTACGGCATAAATCCGTTATTTGAACCAAAAACTCGGCTCGCCGGGAAGAAAATAGGCTCGAGTCGCTTTCGTCAGCCATAGCGAAGAATAAGGACGCAGTTACAAGTTGAATGGTATTGTCAAGTTAACGAAATCCACAATGTTAACGCCGCACCCAGAAAGCAATTGTTCGGCTAAAACGGCATCTGATTCTCATTTTTAGTGTGGCGGAAACGGGACACGCTCTTTTAGAACCCCATCTTTACGTCAATTTGACCGTTTGATCTTTAAATTGACCGTACCCCCGCCTGTTTTTACGCTCTGCTCTGAAAATTTGGCTTTTTTCCGCAATCCTTTTGATTTATAGGCCCTATCCCTATTATTATGACGTTTCTGATTGATAAGAATAGAGACGTCTAGCGGGGCGATATGTTGGCTACTAGAAACTAATGTCTCCGAATTATAGTTAAAGATAATTCAATGCCGATTGATGCAGGAAAAATGTTGATCCATGCCCGTGCGCTTGTAGAGGCAGGGAACAATGAGGCCGCACGGAAAGTGTTGCTTGACTTGTTAAAAGAGCGGCCAGACAACGAGGTAGCATTAGTCATGCTAGGTGGCTCTTACTTTACTGGGGGTAAACTACATGAGGCGGAAATGGTCTTTGAGCAATTGATCTTGTTACAACCAGGCCGCGGCGAGTTTTCAATTGCTTTGTTTAACACTTTATGGAAACAAGGCCGCAATAGTGAAGCCCTTGAAGAGATTAAACGCTTTATGGCTGTGGCAGACAAAATAGAAGAACAAGAGACCATAAACCAATATGTCGCTATCTCAAGAAAGATTGCTGGTAACGAAGAATAGCGTCCTTTCCTCTTACTTTTATTGGTCATACATTACGGAGGATAAACCATGTACATCGCTATGAATCGGTTCAAAGTCAAGCTGGGCTGTGAACAAGACTTTATTAATATCTGGAAAGACCGTGAGACCTTTTTAGACACTGTGCCAGGTTTTAGAGAATTTAATCTGTTACAAAGCGCAAGTTACGATGATTTCACTTTATTTGCATCGCACTCGACGTGGAAGTCAAAGCAAGACTTTATCAATTGGACGGAGTCGGAACAATTCCGCAAAGCGCATGCAGGAGCTGGTGGAAAAACTAAAGACATTTATCTTGGCCCGCCGCAGTTTGAAGGTTTTGAAACAGTTGTTTGATTTCTAAAAAGAATATAAAGATAGAGGGGGAACGCATTGTTAGGTAAGATCATTGGGGCTGTACTTGGTTATTCAATAGGCGGTTTTCTGGGCCTGTTGATTGGCGTGTTTATCGGTCATCAAGTTGACAAAGTGTTGCCGAGTGTAGCCGGTGGTGTTCTCCTGGGCGCCGTGAAAAAGCATCAGGAGAAAGTGCAGCGGGTTTTTTTCGAGGCAACATTTACCGTTATGGGTCATCTAGCGAAGGCAGACGGCCGAGTTTCGGAGCAAGAAATACATGTGGCACGCCAAGTCATGCAGCGCATGAATTTGAGTCAGGCGGCGACTCGTGAAGCAATGGAGTTGTTTGGCCGGGGCAAGGAACCCGATTTTAATTTGGATGCGATGTTGCAGTCGCTGGGAGATGTCACACGTCATCAGCATAATCTAATGCGCATGTTCATTGAGATCCAATTAGCGGCGGGTTACGCGGACGGGGCGTTGGCCGAGACCGAGCGTAACGTCTTATTAAGGATTTGTTCCGCGCTTGGTTTCTCTCAAGCAGAGTTTGAACGGCTTGAGGCGATGATTCAGGCGGAGATTCACCGTCATCAGCCGGGCCGTAGCAAACGTCTAGATTTAGGCGATGCCTATGCGATTCTTAGTTTAGATGAAACAGCAACGGACGCCGAGGTTAAACGAGCGTATCGCCGCCTAACAGGTCAGCATCATCCCGATAAACTCGCAGCCAAAGGTTTACCAAAGGAGATGATGAAGCTAGCAGAGGAAAAAACCCATGAAATACGCACTGCGTACGAACGGATAAGGGAGGAGCGTGGGATTCGATAAGACGCGAAGGGGGGCGGTGTCTCAGCAGCAGGCACGAATATCAATCTGAATTACTTTATGTCACGTTGGGCGTCCTGCCCTCTCACGACACTTGCACGTCCATGTGCGTCGTCTATCGGAAATATATGGTTTATTCCTCCTAGTTACACCTCGATATTCCCGTGAGGGATGAACATTCGTTGCGAACGAAGTTTCGCGTAGTTACGTGCGTGAACTGCGGGCAAGAACGTACGGCGAGTTCTCCTGTTAAGTTCCATTTCCACTAGGGACGTGGTCTACCGCGGCGTATGGAACGCACAAAGCCTCGTTGAAAATCCACCAAGATCGAGTATTTCTCCGCACCTTTTAAGTAGTACCAACGCTCAATTTGCTCGCAATAGATTTTATCTATTTTTTCGTTTAGCTTTATTTCGACGCGTATATGAAAGCTATCTGTGTAGACCGGTTTCCCACAGTAGCGGAGTACATCATATTTAGAGAACCCGTCTATAAATCGTCCCTTGCATCTAAACTCCGCGTGGGCGATATCCG
>CALZJI010000281.1 GCA_945787615.1 uncultured Chromatiaceae bacterium
AAACGCGGCGCCGCGGAGCAGGTATTCGGGGCGATCGATTATCGTTGCCGAATGTACATAGAGCGCGCCATTTTTATCTTCCGTCATTTGAAGAAAAGTCTGCAAAGCATAAAAGCGGCTCTGCGCCGTATTACCGATTAATAACGCTACATTCCGCTCGGACGACACGCGGACATCGACAACGTAGCCTTGTTTGCCAAGAACGTTCCAGTCCGGTTGTATGAAGGTCGCGTCAAGACGTGATTTTATAGGCGGATCGGTGGGCGAGCCAAATATAATTTCTGTGTCATATCTATCCGTTGAGTTGTACGTAACGGTAGTCCCGCCGACGGTCGCCAAAAAATCCGAAAGGTCACCAACCGAGTTTTGGTCGTCTGACTTCGACCGTGAGACGTACACGGTACCCAAAGGTAAAAGTTTATTTCGATATGTCGGCTTCCATGGCTCCGGAATAATAGTTGGAAAGAGTTGGGGTTTGTTCTTTACTTCGTCAATTATTTTCGCGAAATCAGGCTCGGAAACCGATTTTCTTACACGAATGTCATCGAACCACACTGCGCCGGCGCATTCCTTGAGTTCGCCCCAAATACGTAAGTAGCGCGTACCTGGTGGCGTCACGACTTCTAGCTCGTATCTGGTCCAGTCTCTTGTTCCAATGTCGTTACCCACAGTGACGCTCGAATTGGGGATGGGCGCTCCCGATTGGTCAAACGCCTGCATGCGAATGCGGGCACTGTGCCAAGGTTTTTCTCCCGCCATGATGCCGCTTAGCTTCATCCACCCAGAGACGATTACGCGAGAGTTACTACTAATGGGGATGAGTGGCGTCCCTAAGGCGAGATTATGTGGGACTTCTGATTGCAGAGAAAACGACGTGTTTCCAGTACGCGCATCGTCGCTTGCGAGGGCAACCTTGACACCTTCTGGCCATTTATTATGGTTGGCCATTGGGAAGTTTGCAATCCATCTAGCTTGTAGCAGTGAAGCTAATGTTACGTCTTCGAATGATGACTCAAAAGATACCGTTTCCGATGGCATCGTTTGGTTAGTTTCTGTAGGCGATGAGGGGTTTGTAGAGGCGGCGACGACTTTAGCGACCTGTTCCTTAACTTCGGTGCTATGAAATGGAGTCTGTATGTTAAGTAAACTGCGCTCAGTATCGACTACATTAGCAGCGTCGGTGACGAAAATATCCGTATTGGGAACTTGTAGCGCCAATAGATTCTTGTCAAAGAACGGAGAGCCTTGGATAGAATTGGAGTAGATCGTTTGAGCGAGTTCTTGTAACAAAAGGTTATCGTCGATGGGAGAGACGCCCCCTTCACTTTTTGAGATCTCATGAATTACGCTTGCGGTGGCTTCAATAGCCATCCGGTGTAGCACTACTTCCTGTTGTTGAGTAACGGTCGCTGTGTTTTCCGTAAGAACCGGCGGGTTCGTCAAAATATTAATTCCGCTCGCAAGCCCGAAACCCACTAGCGACGCGATCTCAGTTACGCTGCTACCAAAGGTATCCAAAACGTCGTTTTTATAGGCGCCTAAGTTCTGTTTTAAAACTGTCAAGTAATAAAACAACGTCGTGAGGGGGGTGGCGTAGACCGGTTGATTAGTCTCTATCGTTTCCGAAGTGACGATCGTAATGAGTTTTGTTAAAGTCGGCGTCATACCCGTCGTGAGGTCCACTGCGTTAGTTCCGTCGATCACCAATAAGAATGGGGGATTATACCCCTGCGGAATCGACAATTCTTCTATTTTTGCAAATTCGTTGGTTAACGTTTCGGCAATCGGAGCGCTCCGGTCGTAGAAGCCGGGAAGGTGGGGATCCAAGAGAAATAGAGCTACTTTAGCGTGCGCTAACGGCCCTTTTACCGCGGTGCCTGTGATCGATATGCTGCTTTCGTCGCCCACTGTATTGTCGGATTGTCCGTTGCCGCTCGTTGCGTTTTCAGTGTTAATCGTGTTATCAACTATCGGCACGATGGGGTCAGTAGTCGCTCCGTTATCATCAATGTTAGTCTCGGAGTTCGTATCGGTGAGACCGGTGTCCGATGAGTTTGAGTTAGTCGTACTGTCGGTCGTTGTTGTATCGGTATTCTCATTTTCGCCCGACGATGTATCCGGTTCGTTAGGTGCGGGGTCTGCAGTGTTGGGGTCTGGTTCACCTACCGCAATTGTCAACGATGAGCTCTTCGTTTTTCCATTGCGGGAGGTGCATGTCAGCGTGAATATACTGGTTTTGGTCAAAGGGCCGATTTCTTCGCTACCGAATCGCTTCTTTCTTCCCGACCAATCGCCGCTTGCTTCGCAGGATACAGCGCGTACCGATGACCAGCTAAGCGTGACATAGCTATCGTAAGAGAGCGTCGTACTTGAAGCATCGAGTCGTAATCTGGCGGCCTTAGCAACGCGGCTGACAGTATCGGTGGTGGAAGACATCGCCAGGTTTACTGCCGGAGAATCGCTTTTTTTCTTACTTCGTTCTGTTTCTACTATGCTACTAAGCTCGGCGTCGGTGGCGGTAAGGAGTGCGGTGGCGGCGTTACGGTAGCTTTGAGCCCGGTTTCCGGGTAATAGATCCTCGATCACCGTAGGAGTTTCGCCAGCGGTAATACCTTCTATTCTTGCTTTGAGGCCGTCAAGATCGCCACTGCGCACAACCGGCTTTGCGGCCGAGATCATTCGGTGCGTTTGGTCTATCATCTCCTGAGTAACCGTTACATCGTTGGTCGTCGCAGTAGCGGTGGGCAACGTAAGTTGAATAGCGCTGTCCATTAAGCCTCGAGCGGGCGCGCCGTTGACGGCGAGGTTGTTGCTGAGCGCTTCTAGCAAGACTTCTCCGGAAGCGATGGTAGTCGCTGCGGCGTATAGGGGGTTTACGCCCGCCTCGCCCTCGCCGTCCAGCACGCCATCGGTCATGTCTGCCGCGATAGCCGCCAATAAATCGTCTTGATCAAGTGTTTCGCCTCTTGTAACTAACGTCCCATGCGCTCGACGAACAGCCTCCGCTAGCGTCTCACTGGCTTTTAGGATATTGGCGGCATTGTCGTTGGTAATGCCCGTTGTTATGGGGTTGTTTACTAATGCGCGGTCGATACCGAAATTTAGGTTGTTGAGTACCAGTTCATTCGTCAACGTTAGACTCGACTCAGAAATGCCGCCCGGCAGTTTTTTAGCCGTTTCAACGATAAGCGTAGAAAATGGGTTGATGTTTGCCGTAGTATCGGCTGGATCAATAAGTATCGATGACATCGAAAACGTCGGTGGTGCGCCTGTTACCAAATCTACGCCACCGCTGGCAGTAATCGTTAATGGAAACTTCGTATCATTCGGGATTTCTATGTTGTAGTGTGCCGTTGCATCGCTCGTAGTGGACGCGATTTCGTTGCCGTGTGCATCGAGCGCTAGTACGTGTGCTCCCGTAACAGGTCCGTCTAATATGTTTCCGCTGATTTTTAGTGGTTCGCCGACGTTCTTTACTCTGACACTACCTGGCTTAATTTGTGTCGTGACGGTTTTGTTACTGTTAGCGGGGAGTGTGCCGTTGGCCAAACCGCTTCCTCCGCCGCCGCAAGCTGTCGTGATAAGCAAGGTCAGTACGATGGCAAATACGCTGTTGTGATCCAATGAGCAATGGCGAGTTGGAAACATAGACCGGTCTCTTCTTACGTGGAATACACTCTCGTCATGTATTCTCGGCGCACGTTCGAAAGAACTCTGCGAACGGGGTCACCAAACAGGAATTAGGTGTGTCGGGATGAGAAGGAAAATACTTTTTCCTACGGATACGCACGTACGCTCTGCGGACTGCGTCACAGATAAAGGGAGCGTAGGCGTTCGCGCAATAGCGAGCGCGCGTAGCGAAGCGTGTGAATGGTAGGCCGTACTTAAGTGGTAACGCTAAACCCTGAGGTGATGGGTCGATATTTCGTAAGGAGTGGAGAAAGCGGTCTTTCGCACAGTTTTTGGCGGGTCAGGATTCGTTGACACAGTGTTCGCTGCGTTGTTGAGAGCGAAAGATAGGTTTCGTGTTTCGGCGGTTGTATCTCGAGGCGACACTAAGTAAAGCGTTTAGTCCATTGTGGCAACATGGCCCAATACTTTATGGATTGCGTTACACTATCATTTGATAACATTCTCGACAACGTGAGGGTCTATGAGGTCGTTACGGCTATCACGCCGCATCGTTAGTGATTTATGGCCTCTTTAAAACGGGTAATGAGGTCACGCGTCGTTTCTATACTGCGAATTCCGGAGACACTTTTACCCGCTTGCCAATATTCAAAACGTCCTTTTTGATCCAGCAACGCCCGTTTTAGTTGCCAGAATGACTTCAGTACATAACCGAGTCGCATGAGATGTTTAGTCCGCGGCCCTTTGAGTAGCCGGCGAGCCAGGGGGCCAACGTTGAGGCCAGTATTCTTAACGTAGGGCGTGTTGATGATAGAGACGGGGACGCCGGTGATACGTTCGCTTAACACAATGTCATCTTCCGTGGCGTTAACGATGGCTTGTTTGTAATGTTCACTGGCGGTGCATTCCTTAGTGGCAATGAAGCGCGTTCCCATTTGCACACCTTGGTAGCCGAGTTTCAAGGCGTCAATGAATTCGGACGGCGTGCTGATACCGCCGGCACAGATGAGTGGTATATTGAAATCGCAGAGCTCGTCGAACAGTTGTACCGCGGTTTTTTGGCCGGCGTGTCCCCCGGCACGATTATTAACGGCGATGAAGCCATCAACGCCGGCATCTTGGCCTTTGGTAGCCCATTTTCGCTCTGTTACATCGTGGTATACGATGCCGTTTTCGCTATGCACCAGGTCCACGACCCAGCGTGGATTACCCAAGGATGTGACAAAGAAGCGAATGCCTTCCTCCAACGCGATATGTACCCATTGCACCATCCGTTCATGATAACGTTTAGAAGAACGTTCTATGAGCGCATTCATTGCGATGGGTTTTGTAGTCAGTTGGTGAATATAACGCAGGCCCTCTCTAAACGCATAGCCGTGAACGTAGGTCAGCGATACGGGCTGAACGACTCCTAGTGCACCGGCCTCGGACGTTGCGGCTACCAATTCGGGATTACTGCAGGGGTACATCGCGCCGCAGATAATAGGTAGTTCCACCGAGGCGTGGGTAAGAAACCGAGAATTGTGATCAGCGTGATTCATGAGATGCTTCCGGCTTCGGGCCTAAACGCCATCGGACCTGCGTTGTCGCCACTAATTCATTATCCGTATTAAATATCTCGGTGTAGACCAGATAGTCCATGTCTTCGTGGACTTCAGGTACGTCGCATTGGCACGAAGCCGTTAGATTGCCGCGAGCCTTCTTAAAATATTCTGTTGTTATTTGTGTCACAATGCCGCGGATGTGCGATGCTAATCTCGTGTTTAGCGCTAAGCCGCTGGTGACTTCGCCAAGATTGACCAAAGCGACGGCATGAATGGACTGCAAGTGATTTCGGACTCGCCTTCTGTCGTACAAACGCATTTGCGCGTAACCTGGGCGAAGTTCCACGACGTGCGCCCCTATTGTTCCGGAGTAGGGAACGATCCACGCTAGCGTTTTGCTGAACAGCCACATTCCGCCGGGCAGTTGCCTCAGAGCGTCATAAATCCGGTGTAAACGCGGCCCGTTGAGTGAAAATGTCTGCTTCATTGAAGGACTCCAAGTGCTCATTTCCGAGATTACTAAAACGGCCATTGGGAAAAACAATGACCGAGTGAGTTTACGTTTGCGCTGTGTGGACCGGCTTATTTCGCTTACGCGGGCGAACCAACCAATGGGCCAATGCGGGCAACAACACGATCGCGCCAATCATGTTCAACAGAAACATAAACGTCAGCAAGATGCCCATATCCGCTTGGAACTTAAGGGGTGAAAACGCCCATGTGGCCACGCCCGTGGCTAAAGTGACTCCGGTAAAGACAACGCCGCTGCCGGTGACGTTGAGGGTTTCACGGTACGCATGGCCAAGATCCATGCCTTGGGAGAGAAAGCTCTGGAGTCGGTTATAGATATAGATGCCGTAATCTACGCCGATACCCACCCCGAGCGCGACCACCGGCAGTGTCGAGACCTTGAGCCCTATTTCAAGGACGCTCATGAGCCCATAAGCGAGTAGCGAGACAAGTCCCAGCGGTAACACGATACACAGCACGGCATTGATGGAGCGAAATGAGAGCAGGCATAACACAATGACGGCGGAGAACACGTAGATTAAGATTGGATATTGAGCTGCTTCAACTTCTTCGTTCGTCGCAGCCATTACGCCGACGTTGCCTGTGGCAAGGCGGAACTTGATGTTGTCGCTTTCGTGTTGATTACGGAACGTCTTTACCGCATCAACAATGCGGTCGATGGTCTCGGCTTTATGATCGGCCGTAAAAATAAGCACCGCCATGACGCTGCAATCGCCATTGAGTAGGCCACTGCTGGTGGGAACATAGGCGACCGACTGGGCCAACACCGACGGATTACGCGGCAAGACCCGCCATTTTAGGCTGCCTTCGTTCCAGCCTGCGTTGATGACCTTCGCCACCGTAGGCAGTCCCACTACGGACTGAACGCCTTCTACGTTACGCATGTGCCATTCGTACCGGTCGATGGTGTCCATGATCGCATGGTTGATGCAACCTTCAGGCTGGGTTTCGACGATCGTTGAAATGACGTCGACTCCGATGGAGAAGCGTTCGCTAATGATGCGGCTGTCAACGTTATACCGGGACTCGGAATGCAGTTCCGGAACTCCGCGGTGCACATCACCGATTCGGACTTCGCCGGCCTGCCACGCGGCAATGCTCAGTAAGCCCACCGCGACCGTAACGATAGTGGCGGCAGGTTTGGTCTCGGCCGCCCGAGCCAGGGTATCCCAGTAAGGTTTGAGGCGTAGGCTGCGGGCTTCCAGTTTTTTCACGTAAAGTTCATTGGCAGGCAGGTAAGACAGCCATACGGGCAACAAAATCAGGTTGGTGAAAATAATCGCGGCGACGCCAAGGCTGGCGGTGACGCCCATCTCCTGTATTACCTGGATATCGATGAGCAAGATGGTGATAAACCCGATGGTATCGCTGGCCAGCGCGATACCTCCGGGAACCAGGAGCCGTCGGAAGCTGGCGCGGGCCGCCCGTTCACTGTCGCGACCTTCACGTATCTCAACGGTGTGGGCGCTAACCATTTGAACGCCGTGACTGACGGCGATGGCAAAGACAAGAAATGGCACCAAAACCGACATGGGATCGATGCCGTAACCGAGCAACGTGAGTGATCCCAACTGCCATACTACGGTTACAAGAGAGCATGTTAGTAGCGCAATGGTTCGCTTCACGGAGCGGGTATAGAGATAGACAAAGAACGATGTGATTAGGAATGCCGTGGCGAAGAACAATGTTACGCGAGCGGCTCCGTCAGCAATGTCACCAACGACCTTAGCGAAGCCGATCACATGGACGGCGATACCGAGTTCTACGAGGTCATTACGATGCTGGCTTCGTATCTTTTCTTCCAATAAGTGGGCGACTTCGACGTAGTCTAGCCGTTTGCCGTTATTGGGGTCGATATCTAGCAGTTCGACGCTGATTAATGCGCCGGAAAAGTCGTTGGCCACCAATCTACCGAGGATGCCCGCTTTGAGAATGTTTTTACGAACGGTCGCGAGGCCATCAGGCGTGGGGCTAAAGTCATCGGGGATCACATTGCCGCCGGCGATGCCGTCTTCGACTACCTCGGTGAAGCGTACGTTGGGGGTGAACAGTGAGCGCACGCGTGTACGGTCAACGCCTGGTATGAAGAAGACCTCATCGGTTGTCTTGCGTAACAAATCGAAAAAGTGTGGCGTAAAAATGTCCCCATTCTTTGCGACTAACGCGATGAGGATGCGGTTAGCCCCGCCGAACTCTTGATTATATTGGCTAAACGTCTGCATGTACTCGTGCTCGAGCGGTAGCAGCTTGGTAAAGCCGGCGTCTATACGCAATTGCAGCGCGGCGTAAGCCATCAATGCGGTAATGAGAACGAACGCCAACACCACACTTCGCCGATGAGAAAATATTAGTTGCTCTAGTTTAGCGCTTATTACGGCCATGATTGCTGGGATCGTTCCTTGCAGTCGTTGTATACGCGGGCGGCCATCATTGCGAAGTCGCCCTAGGCAATTCCTCTATTGCCAGTCGCTGTATGCCAGCCTCGCCAACCAAAATGAGCGTATCGTCATCGGCTTGGACGATATTGGCGATAGCATGGCGGCTGCGTAGCTGTTTATAGGCGAACGTGTTGCCGGCGTCGGCGCTTGTCAACAATGTACCGGCAAAACCTGCAACAACGATAACCCCGTTATTCAATTTGACGGCGCTGGTGAGCATGGCGTCGGTTGCTGTGGCAATGGCGTTCCAATTTTGGGCGCCGTCGTCGAAACGGAATAAATGGCCGCGTAGGCCTGCCACCAGCAAACGGTTATTGGTTAGCGGGAGAACAGTAAAAAAAGAACCTTCATAGGGCGAAATCAACGCCTGCCAGGTTTGGCCGTCGTCGCCGGAGCGATAAACGATACCGTTTTCGGCCGCGATATAAAGAACGCCATTGGCGGCGGCCTCAATACGGTTAAGATGAAAGTCATCCTCTGAACTCACGACACGTTGTGCCCAGTTTGAGCCGCCGTCCGTGGTTTCGAATAACAAACCGTAAGCGCCGACGGCTAAGCCGTGGTTCGCGTTTTTAAACCAGACGTCGAGTAGCGGCGCCTCTTCTTCGGGGGCGGAAAACACGAGTTCCCACTGCTCGCCACCGTCCCCAGTGCGCAAGATGATCGCATCATGGCCCACTGCCCAGCCCAGGCGTTTATTAAGAAAAAAAATACCGGTGAGCAATGCCTGTGTAGGTACCTTGGCTTGGCGCCAATTGCGGCCCTCGTCGTGGCTGATCAGTATGTGTCCCCGCTCGCCGACGGCGGCAATGACCCCTTGGGTGGCGGTTACGTCCACTAAAAGGGAGTGCTCCGCCAAAGATGAAGGAATGCTGTTCTTCATGGCGCTATCGGCGTAGCCGAGTGAAGGCGCAGCAAGTGCCAGTAACGAGAAAACGATTAACAACCAGCGCATATGTCGCGGGATTTGCGAACGATAGATATTAGACACTTGCGGCCTGTATGAAACGGATTAACGTTTGCCCTCCCGCCGCAGCGCGCGGGGCGTGTAATCACCGGGGCTGCGTTTGATGGAGTAGTCATACATGACGCTTTCGTTATCGAGCCCGATGGCAAGATAACGCCCAGCCTGCAGATCGGTGTGTACTTCTAGGGTGGTCCATAATGTGGGTACATCGTAGTAGTTAATGACGTGTCCCTCCGAAATCCGCCACAGTTGGTCCCGGTTGTCGTACTGGTCCACGTGCAGAACTTGCCAGGAGTCTTCATCCACATAGAACGTACGGCGTTTGTAGAGATGGCGCGCACCGTCTTTCAGGGTGGCGTCCACCACCCATACGCGGTGAAGTTCATAGCGTAGGTGTTTTGGATTGATGTGTAACGGGGTGAGTATGTCTTTATAAGTCAGCGAATCGCTGTGTAATTGATAACTGTTGTACGGAACGTACATTTCGCGCTTGCCTACGAGTGTCCAGTTATACCGTTCCGGGCTACCGTTGAACATGTCGAATTGGTCACTGGTGCGCATGCCGTCCGATGCGGTGCCCGGATTGTCAAAGGCCACATTCGGGGCGCGGCGCACGCGTCGTTGGCCGGGGTTGTACAGCCACGCTTTGCGATGTTCCTTGGCCTGATCCAATGTTTCATGAACGAGCAGGATACCGCCGGCTAACCGAGCCGGGGAGAGCACTTTTTGCTTAAAGTAGATGATGACATTGTTCAATAAGTCTTCGCGCATACCCTCGTGACTGTATTGAACATTGAACTCGTCGGCGAACTTCACCAGCGTGTAATCGCCGCCGCGGGTAGGAGCGGCTTGAGCGAAGTGGCGAGCGGCGATATTGCCACGCCAACGCAGGATATGGTTCCAGATGACTTCCAAGCCATTTTTCGGGATAGGGAAAGGAATGCCGACAACCGCCCCGCGTACACCGTTACCCCCACCGGTGAGTTCTGCGGTGGCCGCGATTTTCCGAGTCGCGTCGTATATGCGTGGGGGTGCGGAGGCGCTACGGCGCGTCGGATAGACGTTTACGTAAAAACTGTCGTAGGCTTGGAGCAGGGCCTGATGGCCTAGGGTGAGTTTATCGGCGTATTGCCCCATGTTGTCCGCCGAGATGGTGAATAGGAGGGTGTCTTCGGCGTATGGATCCGGATGGTGGCTACCGGGGCTGTAGTCGGGAGGCGGCTGGGTGATGCCGCCTTTCCATGGCGGGATACTGTCGTTCCCGTTGCCTGCTTTTTCGCCGCCAAGAGGGGTGAGATCTGCGCCCAGGCGGGCGATTTCCTCGGTTGTTAGCTTCGCCCAGGCGCTGGCGGAGGTACACACGCAAACAACAATGGTTACGGCAGAAAAAAGAGCCTTGTAGCATCGCATCTTGGTTACCCCTTAGTTAGAACGAGTACTTGATAGTACTGGCAACGAAATCTCGGTCATTGATCAAATTATAACGCCCAGCGCCCGTGTAGCGGGTATAGCTGATATCCGCCGACCACGCATTTTGGTAGGTACCCTCCAGACCGACGGCGGCGGCTTTTCTCCCCTCGAGAAAGTTACCGCCGGGCCCTGGGGAAATGCCATCCACATCATGGAGCCAGGCTGCACGAGCGTGGAGATTGATACTGGCGAAGGCGTTATTGAAACTCAGCCGACCCAGGATGCGGTAACCCCAGGAGGTCGCATCAGCAAAATGTTCCGCCGTTTCGAAGACGCCAAAATGGAAGCCCGCCAGCGGTTCGTTGCCGCTGACGAAGGTGCCGGGCCCGTTTAAGCGCAAGGTGTCCTTGTTGGGCATGTCATGCACATGAGTAACCCCCGCTTCGCCCACGAGTGTGGCTTGATCCGCGCCTAAAGAGGGGCCAAACACTTTGGTCGCGGTCACCTGGAACTGAGTCACGTTGCGCTCGATATGTCCAGGAATGTCCGTGTCAAACGATATCAGCCCCAATTGATTGAAAGCGGCCAATGGCGCGGCGGGGGTATTACCGGGGCTGAGGTTATCCTGAGCGCCTAGCGCGGCGAACAACAGCTCCACGTCATCGATTTGTAGAGGGACATTACGGCGATGGGAAATCTCCCCTTGTAACGCGACACCGGTCTGCCCAACGGAAGTATTGAAACTGACGCCAAATAGCCTAATATCGTCTGGATAGCTGATATAATATCCGGCCGTCTCGGCGTAGGTTAGCCCGTTGGGATCAACGCCCGCGGCGGCGGCGGCGCTGCCGGTCCTGGCGTTAATGACCGGTAACCGGCTATGGTAGTTAATAAAATAAAAGCCCAGTTCGGTATCGTTCCATTTGGGAACGAGTGTTCGCGCGGCAATGCCGAATTGACCGCCATTGTCCGCTTCGCGGTTAGCGCGCCGGGGAACAACGGCGCCAGAGGAGGGGGGTACCGTATCGGGTATGGCGCCAAAACCGAGCATGACACGCTCTCCCCCTTCGCCGACGAAATCGTTGGTGCTGAAATAACTGCCGGGCGGGTCGATCACGGTTTCTTTCCAACGCAGCTGATAAAAAAATTCGAAATCCGTGTTATCACTGATTGTCAGCGCCGCGGTGATGAGAGGAACTGGCGTCAATGCTTCGCGTAACTCCGCGCCAGGGACGCGCAGTTTGCTCACGTTGACCGGATTGATGGTGTTGATGCTATTCTGAATAAAGGTGCTCTCGCCCCAGCTCAGTAATTGGTTTCCGATGCGCGCCTCTGCCGGGCGGGTGCCCAGGTCAAAGCCTGTCCAGAGATAGGCGTCGAGGAGCTCGGCGTCGCGTCCAACCAAGTCCTCCGCTTGGGGGGTAAGCGGCGCCTTCTGCCGGTCGCCTTCCATGTTCTCATAGTCGTAGAAGGCCGTACCGCGAATAAACCCGCCAATGTTCCGAGCGTTCAGCTCGATCTCCGAGGTGATCTTAACGGCATTACTCACAATCCCCGTGTCGTAGTTTAAATTGCCGTCGTCTGCATTAACGGAGTGCGCGCTGCCACCGTTGGCAGTGCCAATAATACGTTGATCTCGATTCTCAACGCGGCTTCTAATCCCGTAAGACACGGTCGTATCCCAACTCCCGGAGGCTTGCCCCCGTTCGAACTCCACCGCGCCGACGGGTTTTGCGGCCATAACGACGGTGCCGACAACAAGGAGCAAGCGCGCTGTGTTCGCAACGTGACAAGCGCTAGTGACGGGACTATTATTCATAATACCCTCCTTGGGTCATCTTACTTTCTACGTACCGACATCACTTCTCGGTCAGGTTACGCCACTGCGGTCGTGTCCGTGACGGTGATCGCCACGCCGTTGGAGGTGCGCAATCCGATCGTCTTGGTTTGCGTTTCGCTCGTCACCGCGGCCGCGGAGGAATTCGTCACTAAACGCCGCCACATTACGGCTGCTGGGTGTGATCGGACGCAGCGGTAGGACTGATAGGGTCTTTTCGTTCCTTTTCATGACGGAAAAATCGACCGAGAAGTCCTTGTCGGAACAGCGTTCACGTTTGACATCGGCTAGGCGCCCGTCTACGGGTGCTCTGTTACTTGACGTCGCCAACGTGACATCGAAGAGCCTTACGTTCTGTGTTGCCAATGTGGCGCGGTCGATAGCGCTACTGAATGTCGCTGTTAAGGGCGCGACCCTTGAAAAACCGGCTAACACGGTTACGACGATCCGAGGAACGAGCACACTGGCTGTATCCGACACCGTGATGGTGGACGAACCATCCGTCGAACCGCTGTATAAGAGGTTGTTGGGAAGCGGGTTTATACCACTAACGGGGTCAATTCGTGCGACAAACTCCGTTCGGCCAACAGCGTTGGATCCGGCAGGTGTCGGCGGTGAATTTTCGCCATTTTCCGAATGAAAGCACGCCGAACACACCACTGCCGTGGCGGGGGCCAGTATCGTCCGTGCACCGCCCATATCGTCCTCCGAAGAATGAATTTATCGTTTTCTTTTTAACATACTCGGGAGGAGGCATTCACTCAAACATTTTCTACACTTAAATGCCAGAAGATCTGTGGTAATGCCGGATTATCCGCGCCCCGACAGCGAAAAGAAGAAATTGATCACTGGGTGTAGAAGGCATGTAAGCCTATGTCTAATCTTCGTTTGATGTCTCCATACCAGAAGTCGCTGTAGCTATCTTAACGAACCCAACCCGGTACAATGTCTGGATTATGATGTCTTTACAGATTTGACGGTGGTGGGAAAAAGAGGTTGCGCGGCGCCATTTTGCGCAAGTAACGCCTCAAAGTCGCGAGCCGGTAGTGGTCGGCTAAAGTAGTAACCTTGAAGCCGATCGCAATGCCTTCCCACCAAGAAATTGACGTGCGTTAGCTCTTCGACGCCTTCGGCCGTCACTTTGAGCCCCAAATTGTGGGCCATGGCAATAGTGGCTGAGCAAATGGCCGCGTCATTGGGGTCCGTAATAATGTCTCGCACGAAACTACGGTCGATTTTCAGGGCGTTAAATGGAAATCGCTGCAAATGGCTCAATGATGAATAGCCGGTACCAAAGTCGTCTAGACTTAACGTTACGCCCAGCGCCTTTAATCCGCCTATGGTGAGCTTTGTCGTTTCTTCATCCGCTTCCAAAAGGCTTGTTTCAGTTAATTCGACGTTTAAACAGTGGGGTTTAAGATTCGCAACGCGTAAGGCGTGCGATACGGTCTCAACGAGACCGGGTTTTCCGACTTGAACGCTCGATATGTTTACTGCAACGGTTAGTTCGTCGTAGCCACTGTTTTGCCAGGCGCGGAGTTGGCGGCACGCTTCATCAAGCACCCACTTCCCCAATGGCACGATAAGCCCGCTTTCTTCCGCAACGGGAATGAATTCATCAGGCGGAATCATACCTTCTTCGGGATCTTGCCAGCGGATTAGCGCTTCCGCTGATGTTATCTTTCCGCTCTTTACATCGATGATGGGTTGATAAAGCAGAATAAACTCGTTCTTATTGATGGCGTCGCGGAGTCTGTTTTCGATGTTAAGGCGTCGTTCAACTGCAATGTTGAGCGATTCGGAGAAATATTGGTAATTGTTTTTACCTTTTCTCTTGGCGTGGTACATTGCGATGTCGGCATTCTTGATCAGTTTATCGGCGTTGCGACCGTCCTCCGGGTACAACGTGATTCCTATGCTAGCGCCAACGTGTAACTGTACGCCTTGAATAGAAAAAGGCTCGGTAATGCGCTCTAGAATACGGTTCGCCGCGCTCGATGCATCGATGGCTTCATCTAATTGATTCAACAATAGAATAAACTCATCGCCCCCGAGTCTCGCAATCAAGTCCTCCTTGGCCGGTGAACCATCACGGGCGATATAGTCACTTTCGCGTATACATGTCTCTAGCCGCGCTGAAACGTCTTTAATCAGCGTATCGCCAGCTTCATGACCCAGCGTATCGTTAACATTTTTAAAATTGTCTAAATCCAGAAACAGCACTGCAATACGCTCGTTATTTCGCGAAGCGTTGGCCAAACTTTTCTCAAGGCGCTCACGGAACATACGTCGATTAGGTAAATTGGTGACACTATCGTGATAGGCGAGATGTTGAACATGGGCGTGTGTTTCCGAAAGGTTCTTCGCCATATCTCTAAACGACGCGGCGAGTTCACCTATTTCGTCGCGGGAGTGGACGTGAATTGGCGCATCCAGTTTTCCCTCACCGATAAGGTGGGTCACGACATTGAGCCTCTGGATCGGATTTATGAGCAGTTTTTTCAGTGAGAAAAACAGCAGTATTGTCGTGATGAAGATTGTGGCTACTGTAATGGCGGCGATGAGTACGCCAAGTTGACGACTACCGGAGACAAGGTCGCTTTCCGGAAACAGTGCGGCTAAATGGATGCCGTCGTCTACTGGAAGCGCCTTAAAAATAAAGCGTTGGTTGTTTAGCTGGGTGGTTAATAGGTTTACATGCACGGGAAGAGCCTCGAAACGTCTAATCAAGTCGTGCGCGGACTCAGGGTCGATCACTGCATCGTTGGGTTGTAAGACGACATTTGACGGAGCGTCTACCATGATCATGAAACCGGTTTTTCCTACCCTTTCGTTCTCTAGTTTTTGTTTGATAAAGAGTAGGTTCGACGTGATGCTAAAGTAGCCCCGTGTCGTGGGTGGCGTGAGTATAGGATCACTCGTGGGATCGCGCAGCCGTATCCGTTTGGAAATAATAAGGGCAAGCTCTCCATTGTCTTCGTTTCGAAAGAACGTAGTATAGATGTCCTGTTCGTGGCTAGACAGCTCGGCGAAGTAGCGTGTGTCGCCCTCCTCCTCATTCTTGTTGGGCAGGTTTTGTACTGTCAACCGCGTATCTTCATACCCGTCTTCGAGCAGCACGCGTAGCTCATAGTAGTCGGGGTAGGCCTCCTGATAGCGTTTGAAGAGTCGCAATAACGGTCTTTGTAGCAACAGGTAGCGTTCCTCTTCATCCTCCGTAACCATATATTTTTCAATGACGGGCGAGTTGGTGAAAAGGTCGATATTGGCGCGCGCCGACCGTAGTTTGTCGCGAAGTGCAAGCGATGTTTCACGCAGTTGCGCGTCCATGCGCGATATCGTCTTCTCAGCCGAGGATGACTTTAGCTGACTGTAGGTGCTCCAACCCAGTACAATGGGAAGAATAATGATCGTCGGCGCTAACAGCAGTAGTATTTTTGGCTGTAATTTCAAAGTATGGTCGGGCTACTTAGTTATGCGCATGATAATATCAGTGTATTTTTTCATGACCCGTGGCGGCAAGCGTTTATAAAATTCAGAACGCTCCAACACTAGCTTGTCGGGATTAATTACTGTGTTGTCAAAATATTCCTGGGGAAGTAATCTCTCTGCGCCCACGTTGGGTGTAGCGTAATAGACGAATTCAGCGTTACGCGCGGCGACCGATGGTTTGTTGAGATAATCAATGAACGCGGCGGCGAGATCCTTGTTTTCGGAAGCCTCAAACACCGTCAAATAATCTACCCACAAACCGACACCTTCCTCAGGAGCGACGAACTGTATGTTGGGCGCATGCTCTTGTAACATTAATACATCGCCGTTATACATCATGGCCGCGACAATCTCACCTGTGACTAAACTGGAATCTTCGCCAAGGGTCGGATATGTATAGGTGCTGACGTAAGACTGTTGCGATAAAATAAGCTCTTTGGCCGCTTTTAAGTGATTCGGGTCGGTACTGTTTAACGAATACCCCAGCGACTTTAGGGCGGCGCCGACCGTATCGCGGGAATCCTTGATCATGACAATCTTGCCGCGTAATTTTTCGTCAGGCTCAAAGAGATTTTTCCAACTTGTCATTGGTTCCTCGACTAGGTCTTGGCGATAGGCGATACCGAGGGTGCCCCAGAAATAGGGGGTGGCATACTCCCCGGCATCGGGGTAGGCGGACGTCCAGCGCGGATTGATATGCTGGAGGTTTGGAATGTCTAAATTGTCGAGGCGCGCAAGCCAGCCGCGTTTACGGTAGCTTGTTATGATATCGCCGTTGACAATCGCCAGGTCGTAACCCGAACCCTCCGTCGAGACAAGCAGTTCATCGCGCGCTTCGTCCACTTCATAATGAACAAAGCGAAGTTTGGCATTGTGCATCGCCTCGAATTCCTCGACGATCTCGGGATCGATATAATCTGCCCACGTTACAAATACCAGTTCCCGCGGGTTGTCATTTGGAGTCGACGCTGCCCATGCATGTGCGAAAGCGGTAAAAAGGAGTACTAAGAAAAGTCTTTGGGCTATGTGTTTAGTCATACCGACCTCGCAAGCGATAAAGTTGGACTGAAAATACACGGAATCTATATGGAAAATTTCGCTACCGTTCGAATAATAAACGGCCG
>CALZJI010000282.1 GCA_945787615.1 uncultured Chromatiaceae bacterium
CAAATATTGTCACCTAAGCCACTCAATAGCTGGGAATTAGTAGCCCGGATGGTCTTTGGAAATGCGTATCATGGCTCCAAATTCACATCGCTCCCGGACTCCGCGATATCTGCTAAGTACGTGGAATCCGGGGATACACCCACGTCAGTATATCTATCAACAGTAGCTCCATCCGGGCTACAATTTTCGCCAAAAATGATTAATTAACTCGCGAAATTGAAACCCGAAAATTGAGTTATTATTTTACGCGGCCCTTACTTTGGTTGTACGTCTCGGGGACCGATCCGCGCTGCGGATCGTATCCAGTACGTTAAAAAACGACCTGCATGCCGTCAAACACCGGTCCATCCACACACACACGCTTCATGGCTGGACCCGACTCCGTTTGAATTCTTACCGTGCAGCCCGCACAGCCGCCTACCGCACAGGCCATAAACTCTTCCAAGGAGACTTGACACGGCAACCCAAACTCTCGAGCTAATTTAACTGTTGCTTCCAACATCGGATGCGGACCACAGGCGAAGACTTCGACTTCGTCGCGGGTTCCCACATCAAGTGCGTTTAGCCAATGCCGGGCGAGGTCAGTGACGTATCCGTCGAAACAGCCCGCATAATTTTGCAAACTCGTCAGGCGACTAGCGATGCCCCAGTCTTCCAACAACGGCATACAACCGATAACTCCGTCGGGCATGCCTGGGACTATGGTGTGAGAGGGGCGTACCGTAAATGGGAACGGAACTTCGGACCCGAGAATGGCAAAAGGTTGGAAATGATTGCGCTCGGCGCGAAGGAGGTCGGCGAGAAACACCATTGGCGGGATGCCCACGCCACCGCCTATGAGAAGCGGGCGACGCCGTTCCGGATGTAACGAGAAGGGGTGTCCGATAGGGCCCATGACGTTCAACGTACTCCCTACGTGTTGTTGGGCGAGAACGTGAGTGCCGTGGCCTATCGCCTTATAAAGGAAGTCAACCCAACCGGCGTTACCGTTTACCCGCATAATGGATAAGGGCCGGCGCATGGGTAGGGAGATGTCACAGCGAAGATGCGCAAAACTGCCCGGTTTGGCGTGGCGGGCAATTAGAGGCGCGTTGATACGCAGAATGTATTGATCACCTTCAAAGGCATCGTGGCTGATGATGCTGGCTTCTTCGACGAATATGGTATTTCGGTGCGTGCGGGCGTTCATAATGATACTCTCTTGTGACTATACCCGTAACGACTCCAAGAGTGGCCGGCCAGGATCAGAATCAAAGTTGTATTCTCCCATCTAAGGGCTCGCGAAAAAATAACTTACGATTTTCGCATCCCATCTTCGGGCCATCTTTGAACAATCCTCAATCGCAAAATCCTCGAATTAGCCGGGCTAGTCCTGCGGTTTCGCTCAATCG
>CALZJI010000283.1 GCA_945787615.1 uncultured Chromatiaceae bacterium
CACTTTCCTTACGCGCCAACGTTAAAGGCTTAGCTCGGGATCGCCACCACCCTTACGTGCTGAGGTTTCCCCGACTTTGACTCCATTCACGCTAGGTGTTTCCAACCTAGGTGCTCAATTTGCTTAAGTCCCTTGCGTCTACCAATTTCGCCACCCGGGCATTAGAGCAGCATTCGTGTACCGGTAACAGAACACGTATCAATGAATCTAAAAGAGCTTGGAGGCTGGGGCCGGAATCGAACCGACGTCCACGGCTTTGCAGGCCGCTGCATAGCCACTCTGCCACCCAGCCTGCGTTTCCACCGGCCTGACTATAAATTACATCCCCAAACGATAAGAGATTTTGGAGCGGGAAACGAGACTCGAACTCGCGACCCCAACCTTGGCAAGGTTGTGCTCTACCAACTGAGCTATTCCCGCTCTAATCGCGAAGGAAGTAGTATTCTAACGATACGCGGGATTCTGTCAAGAAAAACGGTTTAACCTAAATCAATTAATTAAATCGGCTATGAACGTCTAATGCACTAAATCTAAGCGCCTTTTCCGATCATATGTGAACTTCACCGTACAAGCCGTATGGGTGATACGCCTTCGGCGGAAATAAGCGGAAAAGGCGCCTATCCGCAATGGGTACCGCGACACCAGAGATTGACTTCGACCCTTGTTTACCGGTTAGCCTCCTTGGAATCCTCAACTTTATTATTTTCGGTCAGTACTGGCCATGCCGCTTGCATATAGACAAACATCGACCACAGGGTCAGGACCGCCGCCGTGTACAATAGTACTAAACCAACGGAAGAGGTCGGAAAAGCGCCTACCGGCTCTCGATAAAGAAGCAAGAAAAGGGCTATCATTTGCGCTGTGGTTTTGTATTTTCCAAGGTTCGAGACAGCCACTTGCGCCCGCTCTCCGATTTCGGCCATCCACTCTCGAAGCGCCGATACAGCGATCTCTCTGCAAATAATAACCGCGGCCGGTATCGCTAACCAGGGACTGGGATCGCCTTGCACCAACAGTACCAGCGCGACGGCAACCATCAACTTGTCGGCGACCGGATCGAGAAAGGCCCCAAACGCTGAGGTTTGATTTAAGCGGCGCGCCAAATACCCGTCTACCCAATCGGTTAACGAGGCAAGACCAAATATAAGGGCCGTCGCGAAATGGGCCCATTGAACGGGCAGATAAAAAACTATAATAAAAACGGGGATTAACCCAATTCGCCCTAGTGTGAGTATGGTTGGAAAATTAAACATGCTGCGTATCATTTTCCTCTAAATGAAAGGCATCGTAAATGCGTTGCGCCAATTGTTTACTTATTCCAGGCACCTGTGCCAAGTCATCCACCCCCGCACGTACCACTTCCTGGAGCCCGCCGAAGTGGCTTAGCAGGAGACGGCGCCGCTTGGGACCCAATCCGTCAATATGTTCCAGCTGTGACCGCGTATGGACTTTGGCTCGTCGCTGGCGGTGCCCGGTGATGGCAAAACGATGGGCCTCGTCACGAATCTGTTGAATCAAATGCAACGCTGGCGAATCCGCAGGCAACGCAACGGATGCTCCATGACCTGCAATATGAAGCATTTCTAATCCCGGCTTGCGTCCCTCGCCTTTTGAAACCCCGATTACCGGGACGTTGTTGATTTGAAGTTCCTCTAACACCGCGGTTGCCTCGCCCACTTGACCCTTACCTCCATCAATAAACAGAATATCAGGTAACTTCGCTTCGCCCTCCTTCAGTCGACGATAACGTCGTTCGAGCGCTTGGTGCATGGCGCCGTAGTCATCGCCCGGAGTGATACCCTTGATGTTAAAACGCCGGTACTCGCTCTTTAATGGCCCGCCCCCTTCAAAAATCACGCAGGAGGCCACCGTCTCGTCGCCGTGGGTGTGGCTGATGTCAAAACATTCTAGACGTTGAGGCAATTCTTCTAAGTCTAATTTGTCCTGCAGCGCTTCTAATCGACGACGATTCCCCGCCTTGCTCGTAAGCTGAGTCGCTACCGCTTTCTCTGCATTTTGCTCGGCCAACGCGACCCACTTTGCTCTATCCCCACGAACGTTATGCCGAATGGCAATCTTGCGCTTAGCTTGAGCCGAGAGAACATCGGCCAATACGGCGCTATCTTCTAGCTCTTGATTAACCAGCACTTCGGGAGGCACGTGTTTCCCTAAATAATACTGAGGCAAGAACGCCGCGAGCACATCGGCCGCGCCTTCATCTTGTGTGTGGCTCGGAAAAAATGTTTTATTACCGAGGTTTCGCCCACTCCTGATAAAGAAGACCTGCACGCAAGCGATACCCCCTTGCGAAATGCTCACAACCACGTCTAAATCGCCGCCAGCACCGCTAACATATTGCTTCTCTTGTAAGCGCCTCAGCGAAGTGATCTGATCCCGATAGCGGGCGGCGAGCTCGTACTCTAGTGTCTGCGCCGCCCGTTCCATACGCTCCACTAACTCTTCTGTAACCTCCTGACTTTTACCTTCAAGAAACATGACGGTATGCCGTACGTCTTGTTGATAGGATGCTATGTCAATCAATCCAACGCACGGCGCCGTGCAGCGCTTGATTTGGTGTTGCAAACAAGGGCGCGACCGGTTTAGGAAGAAGCTGTCCTCACATTGGCGAATAGGGAAAATCTTCTGTAACAATTGAAGACTTTCGCGTACTGAGGCGGCGCTCGGAAAAGGTCCGAAATAACGACCTTTTGTGCGCTTTGCACCGCGATGAAACGCGAGCCGGGGAAATTCTTGCTCGCTCGATAAAAAAATATAGGGATAACTTTTATCATCTCTCAACAATACGTTGTAGCGCGGCTTCAACTCCTTGATGAGGTTATTCTCTAGAATTAGCGCTTCGTTCTCACTATGGGTAACAATCACGTCGATTCCCTGAATCTGGGAAACAAGGGAGCGCGTCTTGGCTGACAACACTTTTTCACCGAAATAGCTAGAGACTCTTTTCTTTAGATTCCGCGCTTTGCCCACATAGATAACATCGCCGGCGCTGTTCAACATGCGATACACTCCCGGGCGAGATGTTAGGTTCTTCAAAAAAGCTTTGGCGTCAAAGTGCTTAAAAGATTCTTGAGCTGTCATGAGCCTGGCATACGATCGAGTTCCTTAAGCATTCCCCGTATTGCTTCAAAAACGCCTTTAAACATCTCCTCAGTCAAGCGCCGTGTCTGCGTGTTATAGCGGCTGCAGTGGTAAGAATCGACAAGCCATTTATCACCCGGCAGCGCATGGCGCTGTCCATGGCCGAATTTACCTTGGGACGCTTTCAATCCCACGGCGCGTAACACCGCATTATGAGCGATGGTGCCAAGTGCTAAAATCACGGTACCGGACTTTAGCTGAGCGATTTCATTTTCTAAAAAGGGGTTACAGAGTTTGGTTTCTTCCGCGTTAGGTTTATTCTCAGGTGGTAAGCACTTCACCGCATTGGTAATTCGGCACCCCTTCAGACGTAAGCCGTCGGTCAGCGAGTTCGATACGGGCTGATTACTAAAGCCAAATTCGTATAACGTTTCATACAATAAAATGCCTGCATAATCGCCCGTGAACGGTCTACCGGTGGCATTGGCTCCGTGCATTCCCGGCGCCAATCCTACGATCAGCAAAGCCGGGTCCTCGTCACCAAACGGCGCGACCGGTCGCCCATGGTACGACGGGTACTTCTCGCGGATCTCCTTCAAAAATGCCGCTAACCGCGAGCAACGCTGGCATGACGGATCAAATTGTGTGTTATCTTCCATCGAGTTTCGGAATCCAAGTACAATTAAGCGGGTGGCAGATAGGCAAACAGGTCGTGAGGCACACCCGACTGGGCACAACACGCCTTGCACGATAACCATTCGGGAATTTTCGTGGACGAGTTCGCCCTATAATCGGCCCGTACAGCGGACATACCCGGAGCGTGTCTTGCCTGTTCCACTGCCGCGCAGCACGGTTACAGGAGAGGATTTTTGCGCCACCCGTCCCGAGCACAAAAAACCCCCACTCTAGGCAACCGCCCGGCAATCGTTACGCAATCAGCACCGGCAACTAATAGGTTTCGCGTCGCGCATCGACGATATTAGGTAACTGATTGATTTTCGCCAACACCCGACTTAATTTCTCGATATCGCCAATCTCCAGCGTTAGCGACATTCTCGCCAGATTTGATTTCGTATAGGACAGCGTTGTCGCTGCAATCACGTTGACGCGATCATTTGCCAATACCGCCGAAATATCCCGTAACAAGCCGTGGCGGTCATAGGCCACGATCTGAATACCTACAGGATAAGTGTTCTCCGTCTCATTACCCCAATGCACTTCGATGAGACGTTCAGGCGAATCGTTATTGTAGCGCAGAATATTCGCGCAATCGGCTCGGTGTATGGTCACCCCTCGGCCACGGGTTATGTAACCCTTAATGTCGTCACCGCGTAGAGGCTTGCAACACTGGGCTAAGTGCGTCAAAAGGTTTCCAACACCGAGAACGTGTACGTCATCCTTCTGTTCGGGTCGCGGTGGGCGCTTGCGGGTGATAACGGGTAAATCGGCCTCTTTCGGCCTCTGCTCACTAATTTTCTCCGCGCCAGCTACAATCTGACCGATACGCACCTCATTGCGCCCTAAGGCCGAGAACAGCTCGTCTGTCGATCTAAATTTGAGCGCCTTGCTCAATTTTTCGTGACTAACATCATGATAGCCGAGACGTTCCAACTCTCGATCCAGCATGTTTCGCCCTGCTGAGATGGTCTTTTCGACGTTTTGTTGTTTAAACCAGTGTTGTACTTTCGCCTTTGCTTTGGACGACTTGAGATACGCGAGATGAGGATTTAGCCAATCTCGACTAGGCTCACCGCGCTTTACCGTGAGAATCTCGACTTGTTCGCCATTTTTCAACCGATACGTCAGAGGTACCATACGGCCGTTTACTTTCGCGCCACGGCACCGATGCCCGACCTCGCTGTGAATGTGATAACCAAAATCTAATGGCGTAGATCCCTTAGGCAGATCAATAACGTCGCCCTTCGGCGAAAATACATAAACGCGATCCTCAAAAACGTCTGTTTTGATTTTGTCAACAAAGTCGCTCGCGTCGCGGACCTCGTCTTTCCATTCCAGTACTTGTCTCAGCCATGCAATTTTTTGCTCGAAATCGGCATCCGTTCCAGCGCCTTCTTTGTACCGCCAATGCGCTGCCACACCAAACTCTGAATGCTGGTGCATCTCATGGGTGCGTATTTGTACTTCCACCGTCCTACCCTCGGGGCCAATAACCGCTGTATGCAAAGAGCGATAGTTATTAGCTTTAGGCGTCGCAACATAATCGTCGAACTCACCGGGAATGTATTGCCATAGACTGTGCACAATCCCCAAGACAGCATAGCAATCACGTACGTCCGGTACCATGACACGGGCGGCGCGCACATCGTAGATCTGACTGTAGTCCAATTCCTTTCGCGCCATCTTGCGATAGATACTATAGATATGTTTCGGTCGTCCGCTCACTGTGGCCTCAATCCCGACTTTCCCCAGCGCCTCATCGAGTTTCCTCGTAAACGATGTAACATACTCTTCCCGGTCAATACGCCTTTCGTTTAATAAACGGGCGATCTTCTTGTATAACTCGGGTTCCAGGTGACGGAATGAAAGATCCTCTAACTCCCATTTAATCTGCCATATACCTAAACGGTTAGCCAATGGCGCAAATATGTCGAGGGTCTCTCGGGCCATCGATCGTCGCCGATCTTCAGGCAACGCTGACAACGTACGCATATTATGTAACCGGTCCGCCAGTTTGATGAGCACGACTCTCACGTCGTCCACCATCGCCAATAGCATCTTGCGCAATGTTTCCGCCTTCGCCACATCACGGGTCCATTGTCGGGATTCACCTTGAGCGAATTTGATGGCCTCCATCTTTGTGACGCCGTCCACCAGTTTTGCCACGTCGTGACCAAATTCGCTTTCTATGTCATGTAACGTCTTTTCCGTATCCTCCACAACATCGTGAAGTAACGCCGCGACCAACGTTTCGTAATCCATTTTTAAGTTAGCCAGGATATTGGCGACCGCCAAGGCGTGCTGGAAATAAGGCTCGCCAGAAGCGCGCTGCTGTCCGCTGTGGGCTTGGCTCGCCGTTATATAAGCGCGGCGCAATACCTCCAGCTCACTATCGGAGCGGCCCTCCTTCACCGAATTCAGCCAATCGGAATAATCCAGCAAATCTTTGCTTGTTTTTTCAGTTTTCGAGTAAACGACGCTGACCATAATTCTTTATTTGATCGTTTCTGGGGTATTAAGTGCCCGGGAGCCTAGCCCGCAACTCCCATCGGCTGCAGCCGCCTAAGACATTGAATCTTTAACACGTACTCTCCCCGGCTCCTCAACGTAGTGTCAAATACGAGATAGGCGACGTTCGTAACCAACGTTGTTTTGGCACCCTCTTCAGGAGGAGTATTTCCTTGGAAAAAAAACAACAATCTGGCCGTGTTTTCGACGACCGAAACGCGAGCGAACTCGCTCCGAGGCTGGACGCGGGAGTTTCCGAGGAGAGGCACTGAGTATACATTGGTCAATCCTCGCTCGATGTACACAGCAGTGCGGATTCTAACGGTAATAGATGCCGCCGAGCTGCCCTGTAATTACCGACGAACTACGCGAACTACCTCGCCAACAAGATTGGACAGCGAATCTTATCCACCCATTGTTCCAGTTCCTCTCCGTCTAAGAGTGCGTTACCAGCATCTACGACCAATAACCGCCCTCCCGCCTCGGAGATGGCCTCTTGTACGGATTGAGTATCACGCTTATTAAGGTATCGGTACGAAACTTCCAAGCCATAGCCGCTCAAAAAAGCATCTAACTCCTGTCCGACTTCACTGGAACTTCGATCGGGGGGCAATACTGTGATTACTATAAGGTGTTTAGCGTCGATTTGTGCTAATTTCGCGGCGATTTCCAGAGCATGCCGCGCGCCGTGAGATCCGTCAAACAGGCTTACGACCGGCAGGGTAAGGTCCAATCCCCTACCTACCAGTAGGACCGGACAGGGGGCCTCGACCGCTAACCGCCTAGCGGTGGAGCCGAGACGAATTCGCACGCTTGGCATCGCGCTACTCACACCGACAATGACGAGATCTGACTCCCTCGCGGCGCTGAGCAGGGTTGCGGTTACCTGGCCACGCACAACTTCGAAAGACCAACTCACCCGGCGGACTTCGGCAAGCTTCGCCATGGACTGCCGCGCGTTGTCCGCTTGATGCCGCATGCGATTTTCCATTTCGGGATGGGTAAGCACTCTCTCCGTTTGTGAACTATAAATAAGTTCTCTGGCGAAGGGCAATCCAGCGAGATTTATTAGGTTAATATCCTCAACATACAATCCCTGTAATTCGGCGTGAAGCGACTCGGCTAACGCCCCTGCCATTTCCAGACACGTGATACTGTGACTAGAGGCATCCACCGCAACCAGGATGCGCGTAATAGAAGCCTCAGGACTCTTCTTCCTCTCCATCGCCTTCTTTGGACTCTTTTTGTTGCATTGTAAACTCGTGCCTGGTTTCCGCCATTCGCGCTAAGCGCGTTTCGACTTTGAAATTAATGCTATTCTCGGGATACTTCCCCTTGTGGTCACGACCTCCGGCTTCCAGCCCTGTTAGGATGGCTATGCCTTGATCGACGGTTCTTACGGGGTAAATATGAAATTTACCGGCCGCCGCCGCATTAACCACATCGTGGCGCAACATCAAATGCTCGACGTTGGAGGCGGGGATGATAACACCGTGCTCACCCGTCAGGCCATTGGCCCGGCATAGATCAAAGAACCCTTCGATTTTTTGGTTTACCCCCCCTATCGCTTGAATCTCCCCATGCTGATTGACAGAACCGGTTACCGCAATAGTTTGCTTAATCGGCAACTCTGCTAGTGCCGATAACAGCGCATATAGTTCAGTTGACGAAGCGCTATCGCCCTCTATTTCGCCGTAGGATTGCTCAAACACTAAACTGGCCGACAACGACAACGGTTGTTCAGGCGAATAACGGGATCCGAGAAAACTAGAAAGAATAAACACCCCTTTTGAATGGATCGGTCCGCCGAGCTCCACTTCTCGCTCGATATCCACCACATCGCCTTCGCCAAGGCGCACCACGGCCGTGATACGAGCGGGCACGCCAAACTCGACATCCCCCACGCCCACCACGGACAGTCCGTTAATTGCTCCGACCCTTTCGCCTTCCGTGTCGATAAGAATAGTACCGCGCATAATCGCTTCCAAGTGCCTTTCTCTTAACCGCCCACTGCGTGTTTCGCGCCCATCGATAGCCTGTTGAACGTCGGAAGCATCGATGTTGCTATGGCCATTCTCGCCCGCCCAATAGTCCGCCTCGCATAAAAGATCTGAAATACTGCGCATATGGGCAGAGAGTTTGCCGGCATCACCCACAAGGCGCGAGCACTGCTCAATGATACGGGACACCGCGCTCGCCGAAAACGGCCTTAGCACATGTTTGCGCGCTAGGGTGGCGATCAATCTCGCATAGAACTGGGTCGTCTCCTGCGTTCGATCTACGGAGTCTTCGAAGTCCGCGGCAACTTTGAACAATTCAGGAAACTCGGGGTCGAGCTGATATAACAGGTAGTAGAGTATTCTGTCGCCAAGCAGCACCACTTTGACATTCAGGGGGATGCACTCAGGCTCCAATGATACCGTACTGACCAGACTTAACATCTGCTCCAGAGACTGAATACGTGCCTCCTCGGAGCGCAATGCCCGTTTCAATCCTTCCCACGCGTAGGGGTGCTGTAGAATTTTGAAAGCATCTAGAACCAAGTAACCGTCATTGGCCCGGTGTAATGCGCCCGGTTTTATTAATCTAAAATCCGTAACCAACGTTCCCATCATCGCCGCGTGCTCGACCCGGCCAACCAGGTTGAGATACGTAGGATGGTCTTCGTAGATGACCGGTGCGCCCTTTGTTTCGCCGTTATCAACTAGGACATTAACCTGATAACGTTGGAATGGCGTAGAACGTCCACTGGCAAGTTGAAGAACCGCGGCGTTACCCTCGTCGTCTCCGCGAAACTCGTCAACGTTATCGACCACGTCTTTTTCAACTCGGTCAAGGTAATTGAGCACCTGAGGTAAAGAAAGGTATTCCTTCTTAAGGTTTTCGATCAAATAGCCAACGGCTGCAGCCACGACCTCCCGATTAAGATTCTTTAGTTTTTCCCGTGTTTGGCTACGCCACTGAGGGACTTGTCGAATGACGTCACGAAGGCGTTTTTGCAGGCGTTCAATCTCACCTTCAAGGCGCCTCTGTTCTTCCTTTGGTAATTTTTCATACTCTGCCGGACTTAGTACCTCACCGTCTTTGATCGGCGCGAACGCGAAACCGCCAGGTGTCCTGATTAACGCAATCTCCTTTTTACCCGCCTCGGCCTTGACTTCATCCAACGCCCGCTCTTGACGGTCCTTAAATTCTTGTTCAATTTCTTGAGCTTGGGCGCGGTATTCGTCGCTCTCGAAAGCAGTCGGCACGGCGTGGCGTAACTCATCGACCAAGCGCTCCATAGCTCTCGCCAGTCTCGAGCCATAACCACAAGGAAGGCGGATGACGTTGGGCTTATGAGGCTGGTCAAAATTGTTGACGTAACACCAATCTGACGGAGATGGATCCTGGGCGGCGCGCGCTTCGAGCAATTTTGATACTGAAGTGTGCTTACCAGTACCTGAGGGACCAAGCGCAAACATGTTATAGCCTGGCTGTTGAATCCCCATGCCAAACTTTATCGCGGCCAATGCGCGCGTTTGGCCTACGGCTTCTTTGAGGTCTTGTAGCTCGGCGGTGGTCTTAAAACTAAACTGGTTAGGGTCACAGCTGTGATAAAGTTCGTTAGGAGTAAGCCGCCTTGGTGTGGTCATATATTCTTCCGTCAACGATATTGTCCCCACAGAACAGAGAGCCTTCGTCGATTTGAGCTTAAAACTCTTTTACGACAAGCTGCTCTGTAACGATTCGGCGCAGCGCTATTTGGTACCATCACAGCGTCCCAACTGCTCACTAGTAGGTGTTTCTTCCTTAGTTGTAGGTCCTAACAACCAATATCTGATTTAAGGGCTCGCGTCAAATTTAATTCACATTTTAGACATCGATCCGTCTCGCCTGGCGGCGTTGCCTACATGGACGTAGGTAAGGGGCGAGAGCAGGACGCGGTAGCTTTGCAAAAACTTGAAAGATATTTATATTCCGGCGTTTTTACGCCTTGCCTACATGGATGTAGGCAAGGGGCGTGAGCAGGACACGGTAGCTTTGCCAGGCGAGCGCCTCAGCGCCCAAAATGTGAATTAATTTTGACTCGAGCCCTAAGTCACCCACTGTATTTCTAGGCGCGCCAGATGTTGACCCCGCCTTTATAACTTAGCTTGCCGGAACCCGAGTTCTACTTAACGCATTAACCAATTGATCCTCCAGCTCAATCCGCTCAGCAAGCTCCTCTCCTAGCCTTGACAGATCGGCTTCTAGGGTGCCAAGTTCGTGGCGTTGTTGGTCGCTGTCATAGCGATCATTGAAATCCAAAACTGACTGCGTAATATCGACAATACGCGGATAAATCTTGTTTGAAACGGCCGCGATACTCGCCCGCCGTTCGCGGTTCTCGGCGAAATAGCGGTACAACTGAAAATGCGCGTTCGCCGTATAGTCAATCATTTGCGCACAAAATTCCGCCAGCAACTCGGACACGTCCTCAACATCTGTAAAGGGCTTTTTTCCCGCCAGGGTACCGTACAAACTCAACATTTCCGCGCGAGCCTCTACAAGTTGCTTTACCATGGATAGCGACCGCGTACGCCGCTCTGGAATGGCTTTTTCGCTCGTCAGCATTGCTTTTCTCCGGGTAATCGAAAACTATGGTTAATAGTACCAAGAATGGCATGGTTTGAGCTACATTTTAGACTAGATCTAAAATATAGCGTGCGAAACGCGATTGGCGGTAGATAAAAACGGAATTCGTGCGCCGAGACGCAAGCAACCCTAAACGGATTTTTTTGGGTAGTCATTCGTTGGGGCCACGGAAAAAAAATAATTATCCAACCTTGCTTGTCTTTTCGCTCAGCTTCTGCGTTACGGCAATTGCGCCACTTGCCGCGCCGTGAATCTGAGCTAAAATCCGGCGCAATCTTTGGATAATTATTATCTTCCGCGGCCCTTGAACTGGCAAGCATACGATCCGAGTTAAGCTACCGACGTTCGGTCACCCCCTTTTGCTAAGGGCCGCGGAAACAAATAATCATCCAATTTTGCTTGTCTTTTGGCCCAGCTTCTGTGTTGCGGCAAGGGTTACATAAAGGTATTATGCGCCCCTTGCCGCGCCGTGAATCTGAGCTAAAATCCGGCGCAATCTTTGGATAATTATTTATTTCCGCGGCCCTAACCCGGATCTTGTTGCTTGCGCTTGGCAGTTCTCATCTCTGGTGATTAGCTATTGGTCGCTTTCCATCGCCAGGTCGTGCCAATACTTCGCCTTCGACGGGTCTTTTTTGAGGCCAAACCAACCTTCCTCGTAACCTATCGAAAGGTATTCCTGAGCAAGCGGATGCCCGTTTTCTGCAGCTTTTTGATACAGTCGAACGGCCTGTGCCTCATCGCGACTGACACCAAGACCACTATGGTACATAAGCCCTAATGCAAATTGGGCCTCGCCATCGCCCTTCTTGGCTAATGGCTGCAGAGCCGTAACAGCTTCGTTATAGTAACCCTGGCGTGCTGCCTCTATTCCATCGTCCGTGGTAATGTCTCCGGCGGCTACCAAACCGACGTTTATTAACATTCCAGCAACAACACCAACTACCCACAGCTTTTTGTCCATGATGACTTACTCCTTAGGGAACTTTCAGCCAGAAAATGCCTCCTCAAAGTATCCTACGTCTTTCGCGTACGTCTATCGCATACAGGCTACTAAAATGACGCCGCTAAGTGTGTGAGCGCGGTCACACACAGGTCACATTTCCTGCTATTTAAAGGCGGACGGGAGATGAAGTCGTCTTTAGATCGATTGGTTGTGAAGCCGGCCTAATCAGTATAACGCAGCAATTCGAAGTAAAATTTCTTCAAACCTTGACAAGCTTCTGGCCGATAGTAAATATAGCTCGAGTGTCAGCGATTTTTTTCGCCACACCTCCAATAACACGTTGATAAATAGATTCATATTTTTTTACATCGTGGGGACCGGGCGAATTGAGCGGAAAAAATCGCGAAATGATGCTACAAGCGTGGCCATCCGTTTACCGCCTCGGTCGCGATTCCGAACGTTACGGGGCCTGCTATAGAGGGGCGTTGTTGTTGCGATCTCCTAAGGGACTGGCTGATTCTTATATGCAACGTGATCTTAAGGGCCGCGGAAAATAATAATTACCCAAAAATTGCGCCGGATTTTTGCTCAGATTCAAGGCGCGGCAAGTGGCGCATATTGGAATATGCAACACTTGCCGTAACGCAGAAGCTAAGCAAAAAGACAAGCAAGGTTGGATAATTATTTTTTTCCGTGGCCCTAACAGTAGGGTTGCTTTCTAATATTTGCACCACGACAAAAAGCCGTTATGGATATTTACGACATTCTCGATTCGAATCCGACGAACCTAAATATCAGCTTCACAGAATTCCTACGAACTCACGGCGCGACTGAATACTATAAAAAGGGAGAAGTTATCGTAAACGAGGGTGAAGACTCTGAGCGCGTGTATATCGTATTAGAGGGGCTCGTCAACATAACTAAAACCGATAACATCGGGAACGACAATATCATCGCCATCGGCGAACGCGGCTCTATTTTTGGAGAAATGGGCGTATTTCTAAACCTCAAGCGCTCGGCCACGATCGTCGCGAAAACCGATTTAAAAGTCATCGTACTGAGTAATGAGAATTTCGTAAACATCCTAAAAACGTTCCCGGATGCGACATTTCGACTTTTGAAATCCCTTTCCTCGAAACTGGACCATTTAAACAAGAAGTTTATTAATATACTAAACAATAAAACCATGATTACGGTCGGCACATACATCCTCGAGCAATACGAAAGTGTTACACAACGCCGGGGTACGGTTTGCTTGGATATGGCGAAGTTAATGAAGCGGACAGGGCTCGAGCAGTTACAAGCGACAAACGCATTGGTTAATTATAAACGCCTTAACATCATCTCCGATCTTAATCTCGACTGCAGCGATATCGTGATGTTCAGTGTTAATATATCTGTGTTGAAATCATATCTAAATAGTATTTGTATATCGCCTGTTATCTGAAAGGCAACACTTTCATTCAAGCACAGCATGTTTTCATAATGTCACTCCACATTGCCGTCTCGATTTCTTCGCATGGTTACGGTCACGCGGCACAAGTGAGCCCGGTTCTTCACCAGTTACGTAAGGCCTTACCTGCGCTCCGTATCACGTTGCTAACTAATCTGGATCGGTCCTATCTCGAGAGGAGATTCCCCAAGCCTTTTAACGTCCAGAAACTAACGCTTGACTTCGGTATGGAGATGGCCTCCGCAATTGACGTGCTAATTGAGCAGAGCGCCCTGCGATACAGTTCGTTGCATCGAAACTGGAAAACCCATCTAAAGCGTGAGGCGGATGCGCTTTGGTCTCTAGAGCCAACGTTGCTGTTGTCGAATGTCTCGTATTTATCCATTGCTGGCGCCGCATACGCGGGAATCCCCGCGATAGCAATGTGCTCGCTCAATTGGGCGGATATCTATGAAAGTTATTGCGGTCAACGACCCGAAGCGAAGGAAATCATCGAACAAATGCGCGATGCTTATCGGAAATCCCAATACTTTCTAAAGCTCCAACCGGCTATGCCCATGAAATGGATGCATAAACTTCGAGAAGTCGGCCCCGTTGCATGCATCGGGAACAATCGCCGTAATGCGATCAATCGCCAACTCGCTTTACCAGAAAGCGAGCGCCTCGTTTTGCTTGGACTCGGCGGCGTATCCATGCGCCTACCTATAGAACAGTGGCCCCGTTTACCCCAGGTACGGTGGATCATACCCTCCCATTGGAACGCCACCCGGTCAGATTTCATAACTCTCGAATCACTGGCGATGCCATTTATCGATATTCTTTGTTCCAGCGACCTACTAATAACGAAACCTGGTTACGGCGCCTTTACCGAAGCGGCCTGCAATGGCGTCCCTGTACTCTACGTCGAACGTGGAGATTGGCCGGAGGAACGTTTTCTTGTGACGTGGCTAACGGAACATGGGCGAGCGCAACGCGTCGAACGCGAGGAATTGAAACGAGGCGACGTCTACGACCAGATGACGGCGTTATTGAATACGCCGGCACCGCCTGCCCCGAACCCTACAGGGATTAAAAAAGCGTCCGATTGTATCGCGGGTACGTTGATAGATATACAAAGGTAAGGGCCGCGGAAAAAAATAATTATTCAACCTTGCTTGTCTTTTTACTTCGCTTCCGCGTTACGGCAAGTGTTACATATTTCAATATGCGCCACTTGCCGCGCCTTGAATCTGCACAAAAAGCGGCGCAATCTTTGGATAATTATTATTTTCCGCGGCCCTAATGCGCTCGACATTGGCCACGAATCGAACTGTATATACCCGTGGCGTTTGAGATTTAGGTGTTAAGGGCTCGCGAAAAAATAACTTACGATTTTCGCATCCCATCTTCGGGCCATCTTTGAACAATCCTCAATCGCAAAATCCTCGAATTAGCCGGGCTAGTCCTGCGGTTTCGCTCAATCG
>CALZJI010000284.1 GCA_945787615.1 uncultured Chromatiaceae bacterium
TTGTACGTTGTAAATCGTCGAAAGCATTCCATTTTAGCTCTATCCTATCGACCCCATACCACTTCATCCGATCATTGAATTGCTTCTTGCCTACCGTCTTTGCAAAGGCCCGGAAATGGACAAGAGACACCAAATAGTCGCAGTGTATCAATGTTCGTTTATGGCGATATTGAGGGATAAATAGCTTCACAATCGCATTGTAGGGATCGGCTTTACCCGTTGGCGACAGCGTCCAGCTATATCCGCCACATGGATCACCGTATACGGTACAGCGTCTGTTACGGGCTAATTCCCGAATTTTCCGCCGCTTCGCCTTATCCACTCGTAAGTCGTAGCCGTCCGCCACGTGCGGCACCCAATAATCCTTAGCGCGGTAGTTAACACGAGGTCCCCAGTAAAGGCTTGGACTGGTAAAGGGATAGCCAAACCCCCTTTTTTCTCCCCATTTGCCCTTTACGCGCCGTTGGGACTCCTTCATGTAGCGCGAGGTATATATTCGCTTTGTAATGTCTGACTTGAGCTCAGCCTCGCCGCTAAAGCGAAACGCATCACTGGCGATAGCCATATCCAGAATAATCCGACTGGCCATTCGACGGTTTCCGGTTCCGCCCCAATTATGTTTCTTGATGAACGCCCGGCGGCTAGCGGCGTTCATGGTGACCGGAGCAAGCGGCGGTTGCTCCATCACGACTTTTCGCTGAACTCGCTTTCCTTTGTTAGTCGTCGCGTTGTCGACATTTAGCCGTTGCGAATGATCCGTTTTGGATGACCCGACGCGCGCGCCTTCAGCAAGCTGGCTAAACAGTAGCGAAACGACATGGTTTCCAATGGCGCGATGCAGGTCGGCCAGGAAAAGCGGCCGGGAACGCTGACGGGGTGCTTTTCGTAAACGCTTTGGTGGGGTACCGTCGAGCAGGAGACGTGCTCCCGGACCCAGTCCCTTGTACTGTCTTCTTCTCCGCATCTTGGACCCACCCTGTGTCCGTGTTGGCTGAGAATGCGCTACACTGTACCTTACGCCTGCCTAGCCCACAGGGCAAGGTATATCAAAACGCGCGAACGATGCCGTCTCTTTGTTTGCTTTGTTCTACTTTTCTTTGTGCACGTCCACGCCGTACCTAAATCTCATTGACAACGGCGAAAAATGTGCCGAGCACCTGCGCAGCGAGACGTTAAAAAACCAAACGCAATGGTCGGATTAGCGCCGCGCAGGTTAATTTTAAACCAGACTAGAATGATCTTAAGATTCTTGTCAAGCGGGGTATTAATCGGCAACGCGACCGCCTAAACGTCTTATTCTCCCTCGCTACGCCATGGATAACGTTTTCGGGGCCGCTCCCCTAGGCCGTGCCGCTCGCCGCCGCGACACGTGATCAGTTGATTCGTCTCAGAACGGAAAGATCATCGCTTTTCCATACCTCGGTGGCCTACATCACTAACATGGACGACTCGCCATATAGCGTAAGTATTGGAATATTGCTATTTGGTTGAATATATGGAAGACAGAGGAAAAATTGAAGCTCTAGTTCGAGATATTTCTAATAACAGATTGTTTTATAAAACATATGTTGAATAGGGTCTAAGGGCCACGGAAAAAAATAATTATCCAACCTTGCTTGTCTTTTTACTCAGCTTCTGCGTTACGGCAAGTGTTGCATATTCCAATATGCGCCACTTGCCGCGCCTTGAATCTGAGCAAAA
>CALZJI010000285.1 GCA_945787615.1 uncultured Chromatiaceae bacterium
TAAGAGACATCTGCTTAGGCGTCAGCATGCCAAGTGCAATGAATAAACCTGGCGAAACGGACAACCAAACAACGCCCAGAAATATCAGCGATAAGGCAGCTGCCTGCTGCGCCTCAATACCCACCGCGACTAATAGACCAACCAATGCCGCTTCACGAATGCCCAATCCCCCTAAAGAAAGCGGTATTACTTGAATAAGCATCACCAGTGGTATGATCCAAAAATACGCTACTAAAGGCACGTCTATAGACAACGCTTGTGCGAACACAAAATACGCCAAAATAATAAACGTTTGACTAACAATGCTAAACAGTAGTAACCCCGCCAACAGACCGCGCGCGCCATGATACGAGCCGAAGAGTTTTAACAGATCTCTAACGCCAGCCACCGCGGAACGAGGCGTTATTTTCTCAATAACAATTAGCAGGGGTTTGGTCAGGACGGGAAAGAAAGCATAGACAGCCATGAGACCCGTCAAAACCGATATTGGACCTGTAATGCGCCAGTGACCCAGTTCAGGCAACACGGTGGAACCGAAGAGAAACCCAATGCAGCATGTGACGATCACGCCAAGGAGACCAACAACACGGTCCGTAATAGCGGAAGCAATCAAAACATGCGTTTCATAGCCCCTTATACGCAAGTAAAGCGTCCGTATTGCGTCGCCTCCCACGCCAGTGGGGAGAACGTGATTGAAGAAAAGCCCCATGTAATAACTGGGCGCTATTTTTAATACCGGGACGATGATATTTGCGCGACGTAGTAACATCCACCAGCGTACACAGGCCGTAAAGTAAGCCAATAAGAGTAGGCCAATTCCGTAGCACACTGTCACGACGTCTAGCCTTGTAAAGGATTCCGACAACGCCTGGTAGTCAATCAATTTGACAAGCCAATACACACATGCTGCTGACACAGCGACCTTTACCCCGCTGCTCGCAGCGTATCTATAATAAGTGGTACGCTCCCGCGACATAAAAACCTACACGTAACAACACAGGCCGAATTGACTGTAAGGGCCGCGGAAAAAAATAATTATCCAACCTCGCTTGTCTTTTCGCTCAGCTTCTGCGTTACGGCAAGTGTTGCATATTCCAATATGCGCCACTTGCCGCGCCTTGAATCTGAGCAAAA
>CALZJI010000286.1 GCA_945787615.1 uncultured Chromatiaceae bacterium
ATCTAAGTATTCTACCCAGTTGACGTCCGAGTCTGACGTACATAACAGCTTACGGGCCCAAGCCGACCAGTCCTCGGCTGATTGCTCGCCGGCCAGCTCATAGCGTACGAAACCCTTGCCGGTTGCCCTCACCCAATAGCTCGCGCCTGACGGGTTAAGTTGACGTCGAGATAGAAGAAAACCGTGCCAACTTGGTTGATAGGGGATAACTCTCACCGGTGTGTGTTTAGACTCCGGCTGCCCCGATATGGGATCAACCTCGGGGTTAACCAATCCATCAACGCCGCCGTTACTCGCGAACTGGTCGTTCCAATGCATGGGTATGAATATCGACCCCTGTCGTTGTCCACTATCGAGCCGAACGCGAACGATGACCTCGCCCCAGCGGCTAAAGACACGCACTAAGGCGCCATCGCTCGTGCCTATCGTTGCCGCATCGGTGGGATGAACTTCTGCATAAGGCTCCGGCGAGTGATCGGCCAACCTAGGCGACTTGCCGGTTCGTGTCATGGTATGCCATTGGTCACGGACCCGGCCGGTGTTCAATATAAACGGAAAATCGTCGCTGATGGCATTCTTCGGGAGACGTGGGGTGACCGATATAAATCGCGCCTTGCGCGACGGCGTAAAGAATCGACCGTCGCTAAACATTCGCGCCGTACCTTTGATACGTCCCTTGGGAACGGGCCATTGAACCGGCATCATGGCATCATAGCCGCTGTCCAAAAGCTCGGCGAGACCGGAAATATCGAAGTCTCGGGTTCCGTCATTCTCGACACCCGAAAGCATGGCGTGCTCGCGAAAGATTTGAGCGGGGCCCGCGTATTGAAATCCCTCGGCAAAGCCCATCGCCTTGGCCACTTCGCATATAATCCACCAGTCGGCCTTGGCTTCCCCAGGAAGCGGTAAAAAAGTACGTTGCCGCGAGATACGTCGTTCGGAGTTGGTGACCGTGCCGTCTTTTTCACCCCAGGTTAGCGCTGGCAACAGGATGTCTGCCAGTTGCGTTGTGTCCGTTGCCTTCATGCAGTCGGACACCACCACTGTATCGCATTGCGCCAGCGCTTTGCGGACCCGATCCGCATCGGGCAGACTGACCGCGGGATTGGTGCTCATTATCCAAACCGCCTTGACCTTGCCGTCTTCGATAGCGCGAAACAAGTCAACGGCTTTCAGCCCCGCTGTGTCGGCCATAACCGGAGAATGCCAAAACCGCTGGACCAGATCTCGGTGCGCGGAATTTTCAATGTCCATGTGGGCCGCCAGCTGATTGGCCAAGCCCCCTACTTCGCGCCCGCCCATGGCGTTGGGTTGTCCGGTAAAGGAAAAGGGTCCCATACCGGACCGGCCAATACGACCCGTTAATAAGTGGCAGTTGATTATGCTATTGACCTTGTCGGTGCCGCTTGATGATTGGTTTATTCCTTGGGAGTAAACGGAAACGACCCGCTCCGTTTGCGCGAACAATCGATAAAACTGCTCAACATCTGATGCGTCCAAACCGCAATGTTGCGCAACCCCCTCAATGGATCCCGCGCTCTCTCGCGCTTGATCTAGGGCCTCCGCCATGCCTTCGGTACAATGATTGACGAACAGCGCATTCTCGTAGCCTTGTTGGTGAAGATAAGCCAGCAAGCCATTAAAAAGGATCGCGTCCGTCCCCGGCTGCAAGGGCAAGTGTAGATCCGCGATATCACAGGTCGCGGTTTGGCGAGGGTCGATGACGACGACGTGGTAATTGGCGTTTTGTTTTTTTGCTTGGTTAATACGTTGAAACAAAACCGGGTGACACCACGCGGTATTCGACCCGATTAATACAATCAAATTCGCTTTTTCGAGGTCCTCATAAGAACACGGGACCGTATCTGCACCGAAAGCGCGCTTGTGCCCGGCTACGCTGGAGGACATACACAACCGGGAATTGGTGTCGATATTGGCGGAACCGATGAATCCTTTCATCAGCTTATTCGCCACGTAATAATCTTCGGTTAACAATTGACCCGAGACATAAAACGCGACCGCGTCAGGACCGTGATCGCGAATAATTCGAGAGAAGCGCTCCGCCACGGTATCAATCGCCGTCTGCCAGTCGACACGCTCTCCCTTGATCTCGGGAAACAGCAAACGATCCTGTAGATCCACGGTTTCGCCTAGGGCGGCGCCCTTGGAGCACAGTCTTCCGAAGTTGGCGGGGTGTTCCTTGTTACCGCTAATCGTTACCGCCCCATCGGGCTCGATGTTCGCGACCACGCCACAACCCACGCCGCAATAGGGGCACGAGGTTTCAACCGATGGTGTCATTGTATTATCGATTCTCGTCTAGACTTAGCGACTGATCACAACGAACGGCCGAGCTAATCCTTGTGAATGTTATTCTCTTAGCGATAACTAGCCCTTCAACGATAGATGAATAACGCCGTCCTCGACTTTGAGGGGGTAGCGTGCCACACATCCCTCGTCCGGCGCTACAGCCTGACCCGATTCCAGCGCAATGTTCCAATTGTGCAGCGGGCAGGTCACGTTACGGCCGTGTACGATGCCTTGAGAGAGGGGCCCGCCCTTATGCGGACACTTATCGCGTACCGCGAAAATTTTATCTTCTGCCGTACGAAAAACCGCAATGTCACCGTTTCCGGTTTCTACGACACGCGCACCGAGAGGTGGGATGTCCTCGATACGCCCGACTTTTATCCATTCCGTCATTCAATCAACCTCGATTTAAACTTTATCCACATTTCTAACCCCGTTTCGTCATGGTCACGTAACGCTGACACAACCGATTCAACTTACGTGTTTCAATGGTATGAACTCGTGTTTCTCCACACCTTTAGACACCCGTTCGGCCCACGGATCTTTCTGCGCATACCGCTGAGACTCAAGAAAACGCTCTTGTAACGCTGCGCGATTCTCAGCATCGTCTACGATTTTCTCTTTGACATAGGACAACCCAACGCGTTCGAGCCATGGCGCGGTACGCTCCAGATAATGTGCTTCCTCGCGGTAGATTTGGATAAAGGCGCAGCAGTATTCGATCACCTCTTCGTCCGTCGTCACCTTGCATAACAGGTCAGTCGGCCGAACCTTGACACCACCATTTCCGCCTACGTGCAGTTCCCATCCCGACTCGACGGCGACAACACCGAAGTCTTTAATCGTGGCTTCGGCGCAATTTCTAGGACAACCGGACACGGCCATCTTGAACTTATGAGGCATCCACGAACCCCACGTGAGTCGCTCAAGAATTACACCCATGCTGGTCGAATCCTGGGTGCCAAAGCGGCACCACTCTTGACCCACACAGGTTTTAACCGTACGCAGTGACTTACCGTAAGCGTGACCGGACACCATACCTGCGTTGTTCAAGTCACCCCATACCGCCGGTAAGTCCTCTTTCTTAACGCCTAATAAATCGATGCGTTGGCCGCCGGTGACCTTAACAGTAGGTATCTTGAATTTGTCTGCAACGTCGGCGATGGCGCGCAATTCATTTGGGGTAGTCAGCCCGCCCCACATCCGAGGCACGACTGAATAGGTACCGTCTTTTTGGATATTGGCGTGGGCGCGCTCGTTAATAAACCGCGATTGCGGGTCGTCTTGCCCCTCGGCGGGCCAGGTTGAGATGATGTAGTAATTCAACGCCGGTCGACAAACGTGGCAACCGTTGGGAGAACGCCATTCCAAATACGCCATGGCGGTGGGAATAGTGGTGAGGTGCTGCGCACGAATCGCTTTTCGTACTTGATCGTGAGTATGATCGGTACACTTACACAACGGCTTTTCTTGCGGTGTGGCCGAATAATCCCCACCCAACGTCGAAACGAGTATCTGTTCCACCAGTCCTGTACAGGAACCACAGGAGGCGGAGGCTTTGGTATGCGAGCGCACGTCGTCCAACGTGAACAAACCCTTATCGACAATGGCCTTTGTTATATCGCCCTTACATACGCCGTTACAACCGCAGACTTCCATGTCATCGCTCATGGCAACGGCGGCATTCTGTCCGCCATGTCCCGAGTCGCCCAGATGGGCTTGGCCAAACATCAAGTGTTCGCGAATATCACTTACGTCGGTTCCGTCACGCAATAGTTGAAAATACCAGGAACCGTCGACGGTGTCACCGAACATGACCGCACCGTGAATCTTGTTATCTTTTAGAACAACTTTTTTGTAGACGCCCCGCGCGGCGTCCTTCATCACGATGTCTTCGGTGGTCTCATCACCAAGAAAATCGCCGGCCGAAAACACGTCGATACCTGTAACTTTGAGCTTGGTTGAGACCACGGAACCTTCGTAACGCGAGTACCCGAGTTGCGCAAGATGGTTGGCGCATACTTTGGCCATGTCAAACAGCGGCGCAACGAGACCATAGGTCTGGCCACGATGTTGCACGCACTCGCCGACTGCGTAAATACGTGGATCGTAGGTCTGGGTGGTATCGCTCACGACAACGCCGCGCTCACAATGTATTCCGCTTTTCTTGGCAAGTTCGATATTGGGACGAATGCCCACGGCCATCACCACCAGATCCGCCGGGATCTCGCGACCATCTTTGAAGCGCACGCCGCTGACTCGTTCATTGCCAAGAATCGCCTCGGTCTGCGCCTCCATCATGAAACGCAACCCCTTCTCTTTCAATGCGCATTGAAGGAGCTCCGCCGCCGGTTTATCCAGTTGGCGTTCCATCAGCGTGTCGAGCAAATGCACGACGGTGACATCCATGCCTTGGGTGCGCAAGCCATTGGCGGCTTCCAGCCCAAGCAACCCGCCACCGATGACAACGGCGTGTTTATACTTGGTCGATGCCTCTAACATGGCATCAACATCGTGAATATCGCGAAAGGAGATCACGCCGGGCAAGTCGCTGCCCGGAACGGGAATGATAAATGGATTTGACCCGGTGGCCAGCAGCAAACGATCATAAGGCTCCTCGCTGCCGTCCTCGGTAATAACGACACGTTTGGCACGGTCGATTTTGGTCACCCACTTCCCTGTGTGGAGTTTGATATTGTTGTCGTTGTACCACTGGAGGTCATTGAGCATGATGTCGTCGATGGTTTTCTCCCGCGCGAGGACCGGCGACAGAAGAATACGGTTATAGTTTCCAAACGGTTCTGAACCGAAAACTGTGATGTCGTAGGCATCGGGGGCAAGCTTGAGTAACTCTTCGATGGTGCGCACGCCGGCCATTCCGTTTCCGATTAGCACTAACTTTTCCTTCATAGACAAAACCTCAAATAGTCATTTTCATGATGTATTCGGACGCACGTCAGCGGGCCCGATGGAAACTAAGGTGGGACATAGCAACTAATATGCCATCCGCGCTCAGCCGCGATTTAACCTAATCTTCTGTAATTTAGAAAGTTTTATCGATTGACAGGCGTGAGGCTTTCAAGCTACGCCGGCCACCTGCACCAGATGAGTGCGCCTAGCTTGCTTTTCAAGACAAACTTGGTGCACCCAGGGCTGACTGAAACGGTATTGAGGCAAACCGGACAGAGACTTACAACATTACATGACGATAATCTGAGTTTAGTTACTCGTATTTGAAATGGCGCCATGATTGAGTGGCTTGAGCCCCTTTAAGTCCTCCCTCCGCTCGTTAATCTCCCTCACCGCTTTTTTAAAGACCGGTCGAAGGTGTTTTTTTAAGTGACGAAGTACATCATCATCGGGGATGTCTTTCAATACGCCAAAGATCGCGAGCGCGTAAGTCATTTCCCCTTCAGACAAAAACGCAGAACGATTTGCCAACGGGTTATAACAACTGCCACAACCACCTCTAAACGTATAAGCACTGTTGGCCATCATTACGCCGAACCCCATAAACACCGCCAATAACTCGGTCACCTGGGGCCAATACGCCTCACCTCCGGGCGGGGGCTCGTTCGCTGTCGTGCCCAGATAATGCGCAAGCGCATGTGCGTAAGAGGCAATAAGCGCTTCCGGATTTCCCACTTGCTGAGGAGTAAACGGAATAATGAGCTTATTGGCATCGTCGACCGTATCGGGCACGAGACCTTGTGAACCGCGCCGCGCCCCCTCGAAAGTAACTTGAGGGACTTCAGTGATGGCATAGCGACTCGCGTCAATGAGGCGACAAGGCCAATGGTTTAGTCGCGCGTAGCCCTTGACTTGCTCAAGAATCAAATTGGCCATCCCAAGTACGGTATTTTCTCGCCCTGGAAAGTGTTCGTCTGTCGGCAAAACTAAAACCGTTTCATTAAAAAAAATAGCGGCGTCGAAGTGTTTTAGCGACCACGCGTATGAATCAAATAACCATTGGACCGACTCATCGTCGAGCAACGGTGTGTTTTTCAGAAAACCGAACAGCATTATAAACGTTACTCCCGATAAAGCGCTTTTTCAGATCAGAACGTAGTCACCATAACTACAGGCTACCTAAAAATACGCTCTCACTTCAACATTCACGGTATAAGGGTAAAATCCGAATTCGCTTCTTATTGTATCCCCACGCGGCTCATCGCCAAACGGTACGTTGACATTTACCGCCAATTCCGCTTCATCGGACAAGGAATAGACGCCGTTAAACGAGAATAACCACGAATGATCGACCCAATTAACAATAGCAACGGCCTCGCCATTGAGCAACGGCGTGAATTCATAGCTCCCGCCAAAGGCCGTATAACGACGCGCCAAATAAAGGGATTCTTGGCGGGTAGACGATGTCACGCTGGCGTAATTGTCGACATCGTTGGCGCCGCTGCCGTTGTAATACTGTTCAATTCGCAGGGTTAAGGTGTTGACCCAGCGGTGTTCCAAGCCTAGGGAAACTTCGGCAAACGCCTCGGTTCTCGGATCATCAGGCTCTGCCCAATGCCCCTCGGCCCTAATCCCCAACCAATCAAAAAGTTCCCCCTGGATTGCCCCGCCGATCACGTCTTTGTCGCGCACCTGCCCGCCCAACACACCCCACTCGAGGTCACCGTAGACGGTCGATAGACGAAATACATTGGACAGACGGTCGCGATCAGGACTTTCGCTCCAGCCCGTGTCGCTACCCGGTTCTCGCGAATAACCCAACGCACTCACTAGCGATAATTGCGTTAACTCCCCCAGCGATATTTCCGCGCGCGCGGCGTCGACACCTGATTTGAAGACGCGGTAGAACGCTTGCGCGGCAAAGGGTGCAAAAAAATCATTGGGCGTAAAGTAAAATGTTGTGGCCAAATTAATGGGCTGGCGACCCACGGTGAGGTCAAGCCGTTTAACGCTCAAGCGTACGTTCAGCCTGTCGAACGCAAAGCGCACGAAATCGCTGTCACTAAAGCTCCACTCTAACGCCGCACTACGTTCGACATCCAACACCGTACCGTACCCGCCTTGCGCGCTTAACGAGGCGGGGATATAAGTTTGGTAGGCATTGACCTCGAAGGCAAAGCGCTCCGCCCGTTCCCCTTGTACGATCAAACGCGCAATGCCCGCAAGCCCGGCGCCTGATTCTTTCGCGTAGAAAAATTGGTCTTCCGGATTCTTATAGGCAACCCCAAAGCCCCTTAGTGAACCACGTACATCACCGTGACCCGTTTCGCTCTCCCATTCATAGAGCGCCTGGGCTTGCCCTGACAGGCCAACCAAGAGCAACAGAGAATAAAGCCAGAGGACACCCAAGCACGGTGGCGCCGGCCTAGTTTCGCACTTCATCCTTGTCGATCTTTCCGTCATGGAGCCGGATGAGGCGATGAGCACGGTCCATGACGCGCTGATCATGGGTGGAAAATAAAAACGTGACACCGTTATGACGATTGAGCGCTTGCATCAAATCGAGCAGCGCATCGGCGGTAACAGAATCAACGTTCGCCGTGGGTTCATCGGCCAGCACGATGGCGGGCTCTGTAACAATGGCGCGCGCGATAGCCACCCGCTGCTGCTGGCCACCGGACATTTCATCGGGGCGGCGATGCTCCAACCCCTCCAAACCGACCTCTTTCAGAATAGCCATAACCCGGTCACGGCAATGGCGTTCGGCCGCGCCTTGCAGTTTTAAAACAAACTCTGCGTTCTCATAGGCCGTCATGACGGGGATTAAATTATAGGCTTGGAAGACAAATCCAATACGGTCGCGGCGTATCGCGGAAAGCTTGGCTCGACTCAGCGTCGCTAAATCCTGCCCCTCTAACCACACCTTACCGCTACTGGGAACGTCGAGCCCGCCAATGAGATTGAGCACAGTGGTCTTACCGGACCCGGAAGGCCCGCACAAGGCGGCGAAATCGCCGCGATCAACCGCTAGAGATAGATCGTCCACCGCACGGACCTCAACCTTTCCCTGTTGGTAGGTCTTGGTCACGTTCTCAAGGCGGAGGATATGTGGCGAGTGTTGCGTTTCCATAGCCCGCATTATATCGTTTTTAGGCTTTCTACCGGCGGCACCCGCGTGGCGCGCCATGCGGGATACAAACAAGAAACCAATGTTAAAGCGAACACCCCGACAATGATGGCAACCACACTTTCCGGAAACAGTTGAATCTTGAAAATTGGATCGATCAATACCCCGCCAGCGCTGTAGTCGTCCCCAATTGCGCCGCTGAAATCGAGCCCCACATGGTAGAGATACGCATACCAGGGCATCGTGATGACGATGCCGATGAGCAATCCAACGATTGCAAGCCATATTGACTCGATAATAACAAGGCGAAACAATGTCCCCGGCGACATGCCCACCGCCATCATTACGCCGAATTCGCGGGTTCGCTCCATCACGCTCATCAACACGGTGTTGAGTATACCTGCGGCTATCAGCAACCCAACCAACAGTTGACTGATATAGTTGCCACTGCGGTCAATGGCGATAATTCCGGCCAGATCCGCTTGCGTTTGCTTCCAGCTCAAAACCTCGCGCTGCGAATCGCCAACGGCCGCATCGATCCGCCTTTGCATCCGCTCCGTATAACGTTGATCGTCGATAATCACCGCAATCATCGTCGCCTCGTCGCGCCCATAACTTAGCGTTGCGCGAACGCTGTCGATGGGTAACAAGGCCATGGACCCATCCACTTCACTGACCCCCGTCTTGAAGATGCCTGTTACGCGTGCGATGTCGCTAACAATTTCGCCGTTGGCATCGGTGGCGGTATAAACGAGCTTCTTGCCGATTCGCAGTCTCAGTTTTTCCGCCAGTTTGTGACCCACAACCACGCCTCGACCGCCGGCCGTCGGAAACAGTTCTCCTTCCACCAACGAACGCAAGAACAGATTATGTTCCGTCGACTCCTGGGAGGGATCCACCGCCATAAACATACCGCCGACGGTTTTTGTTGCGCTGGCAAACATGGCCTGACCCGTAATGCGCGCAATGGCGTCCGTCACCCCGGGGATCGCCAACGCGCTCTGGCGGATTTTGGCGCTGTCTTCAAGGCGTTTGTCCAAAGCCGGTGTTTGGTTGTAACCCAAGGGCTCCACGGTGATATGCCCGAACCCCATAACTGCTCCGGTATTGATCATTTTGCTGTAACTGTAATCCCCCGTTCCCGTAAAGGTGACCGCTAACAGTACGCCAAAGCCGATCGAAAAGCCCGTTATCAGCGTCCGCCGCTTACGACGCCATAAATTGCGCCACGCCATTTTCGTAAGTTTCATTAATGCCGCTTATCGAAAATAGATTGCTTTTACCGGTTGGATCAGCGCCGCTTTGATCGCAGGATAAATCACCGCCACCACCGCAACGATAAAAAGGAAAACAATCGGTGTTACCAAGGCTTCCGTGGTCACGTAAGCACGCCAAATCGGATCCATCGCCACCCCGCCAAAAGACGCCCCCTTCGCGATGGCTGATAGATCGATCCCGTTTGTTTGAAAGTAATCCGCGACCCACCATCCTGTCAGTAATGCAATGACCGCAGCGATAATCACTTGCACCAACATCTCCGCATAGATCAACACTGTCAGCTGCCACGGGGTAACGCCGATGGCTTTCATTACGCCGAATTCATGAATACGCTCGAAGACACTCATGAGCATGGCGTTGAGAATCACCGTCCCGACGGCGATATAGGTGATCACGATCATTATGATGATCTGAGCATCGGCCATGTCGAGAATACGCGCGATTACCGGCTGGAGTTGACGCCAGTTCTTGGTCTCATAGTCCGGTGCAAGCGCCGCGACTTCGGCGGTTGCACTTTCAAGGTCCGTTGCCCGGTCAGGTCGCATTACGGCCACCTCATGCGCGCCCTCCGGCAACACCATCAATTGGCGAAACGTGTGTTCAAGCAGGTAAAACCCTCCCCGATCCACGTCTTCGGCGACGGATTTCAAGACCCCTCGTATAAAATAAAGATCATTGGCCATGGAGCCGTCGGTGGCTTGACTGACAATAACCACCTCATCGCCCGGCGAGACGCCAAGGGTGCGCGCCAGCTTCTTTCCCACGACAACGCCGTGAGGGACGCCCTCGTCCAACCACGCGCCTTCCAGTACGTGATGATGGATTTGGGTGACGGTCGCTTCGTTGCCGAGGTGGATGCCGCGTAACCGCACACCCGCCGAGCTTGACCCCGCCGCCGCCAGGCCAAAACCGTAAAGCCGTTGGGTTGCGAAGAAGCCGGCGCGTTGCAGCACGTCCACAAGCGCGTCCGCATTATCGACGCGCTTATAAAGGTCTGGGTCATCGAGATAGCCGTGGGCATGAACTTGGACATCCGCCGAATCCATGATCACCGCATTGCGTTCGCTGGTTTGAATCATGCCCGCCATCAGCGCGGCAAAAAGAATCATGATAAAGCCCGCAAACGCCATGGCCAGCGTCGTCACCAGCGTACGCCGCCAGTAGCGAACGATATTGCGCATGGCAATGGAAAGGATCTTCATAGTGCGCACAGTGACGGGTTAAGCGAGGTCACCTCGTCATCGCCTCTTAAGTCGTCCGAGGGAAAAAAACTCGTCTTTGATAGCAATATCCAATTCGAGTTGCTCGTATACCAGCTCCGTATATTCGCTCGGTTTCTCGCTGGGGATCACCCGCATGACCGCTGGGCGCAGCTTGCCAGCCAGTGGTTTTACATCGCTGAAGGTAAAGGTGCGCGCCACGTGCATATCTTCGTCGTAAAAGACCTCGCTAAGCGGCAAATAATCATCGGATGTCACCGTAAGTATGACCTTGCCCCAAACCACCGCCGCCTCTGGCCGTGGGATCAGTGTAAACTCAATGACACGCTGGCCTTCTCGGTGACCTTCGAAGGTAACGCTTGCTACATAATCCTCTTCCCGGCGCGACTCCTTAACGAGATCATCGTTGGTGAAATGACTCCCCATCCATGATCCCATCATCATTCCGGACGTCAATCGTATAGTGCGATCGGTACGTGGCAGATAACTATAGATACTATTACCGGATTTCAACGTTGTGGTCCCTTTTTCCTTCAGCGGTGAAACGATGCGGACCAACGTCTTCTCCTTTCCTTTAGACCAGCCTTCTAAGCGCATGGTCCGTGTGTAATGCTCGGCCTTCACTTGCATCGTAAATAAACCGTGGGAGGATTCGCCGCGCCAGAGGTCATCAATGGCACGCAATATTTCCGTTGCACGATTCGGGTCGGGTTCCGCCGACTGCCCATACGCGATATTGGATGACCAATAGAGGCTAGTTAAAGACGACAACATGACAAGCGGCACAAGAGCACGGAGTATGGTTTCTTTCAAACAATGTGAAAGGTTCGAACGGCAAACAGGCGCTGCCCTGGCCATATCAAAGCGACGATTCTTACCAGCAATGTCCACGTGGCGCCCTTTCGGTGTGATTACGGAGAACTAATGGAAAAAAAAACTAATATGTACCACTGCGACGTATCGGAACACCTCACTCCCCAGTGAAGTCAACGCCGAGTAATTCGCCGAATAAGCTGAGATAGATGTAGAGGGTGTTTTGCTCCACTACGTCTTCGTTAGGGTTACGGTATAAAACCACCCATTCAAGTTCTTCGGAAAACTTTTTCTTCGTCACTTCTTCGATCTTTGCTTGCAGCCAACTTTGGTCTAATTTCCCATTCTCGACGAGTTTTTCTAGAACATATCGTGAGAAATCCCGCGCTTGCCGTTCTTCTATCGGGATTCCGAAATCTAAATGCTGGTCGCGGTGGTCTCCTTGATCACTGTCATCGTCATGTCCGTTATGCTCCTGAGCGAAAACGGGGGACAACAGTAAACTGGCGACCAGGATAAAAAAATACCTCATTAATAAAGCCTCTTATAACAAATCATGGCGTGTCCGGTATACGTTGACAATACCATATACTGGTAAACATGCTCGAGCGCGGCGTTGTTTGGCGGCAGGGCATCATTCTCGGTTTTGTAACAGTTCATTTATGAGCCGATCCGCGCCGATCAAGGGGATCAATCTTAACAGCACGTCATCCATGACGCCCTTCTGTGCGTTAGTGATCCGTTTCGCTTTCCGTTGTCGCCAATCCAGGGTGTGAATCAGGTTGGACGCGACCACACAGGGTTCATCAAGGTTGTTTACCGGCACTTCGGTGGCCCCGCCGCGAATACTGGTACTGATCGGGCAGCAGATCAACAACCCCGTTTGCTGGTTATAGGCTTTGCTCGATAACACCAGTGCGGGACGGTATTTGCCGATCTCGTTACCTTTGATTGGCTCGAAATCAAGCCGCACGATATGGTTACGGTCGGGAACGTATCGAGGCACCCGTTATTCGCCTGTTTCGCTGGTTACGAGGGTGGGCAGTTCATCCGCATGGGCGGTGTGCGGAGTGAGGCCCGCGAGCAAAGCACTTTCGGTAAACGGGAGTCGGGTCGGTTTCACTGTTTTGGGTCGTACCGATAAGCCTTCACTGGTGATCTCCACAATGACGGTATCGCCGCGCCCCAAATGCGCGAGCTTGCTCATGGGTTGCGTGATACGGAGTCCCAGGCTATTGCCCCAGGGTTGTATCACGGCTTCAAATTGCGCTTTCGCGGCTTTCATTCGCGGCCTCTCCGATCGTTATAACGATGTAGTTACGGTTAAGTATATACGGCGTAGTTACATTGTCAAGGTTGGGGTGACCTCCGTATTATCGGCTAGCACTCCACAAGATGTTATTTTCTACGAAAAATCCCTGTACTTGGCGAATAAACACTCAGGCCGCTATCGGCGTTTGAAACAGACCTCGGTGGTGCAATTTTCACTGGTAATCGTCGATGCTCGCCTTACCAAGCACATCATTTCCACTGATGCTTAACGGCGTTACGCCATTCAACGCCGCCTGAACAGGGTAATCGTTATACTAATCTTCAATAAGGAACCGATTCGAATAGAACAGTGTCAGCGGCGACCTGCAACTGCAGTCATCCTGGCGGCTGAAATGCGCCTTTCCTCTACCATGGAAGCCCAGTCCGAACATCGCTGGGCGTCAACGTAAACATACGGTCTATGATCTAACAATACTTAACCTCCAGCCAATTGTAGTGGCTATAGATTACGACAATCGGGCCGTTATAAAGATGCGGGTACCGGCCGACCTGTGTGCTTTGGGTTAATAATTGTGGCGCTCGGTGGTTTTAATTGAGAGTTTTCGCACATGTGCAGTGCTGGCTCACGTAAACACCGGGCCTTGAGGGGACGGTCGGAGCCGTGATAAATACCCCAATGCAATGGCTTAACAAGAGGTAAAAGTATGCACACCAGTTATACCTTAAGCGCGGGAAATTGTGTTGCGCCAGTCGCGGAATTTAAAAAACGTTGGAACTTCTAAGCCCTAGCGACTACGACTCGGACGACTATAGAACGAGATGCTAACGCCAGGACAACATAGCGTCGTCAGTATATGGAGATAGAAATGTCAGAGCCAAAGACGGTTTTAATCGTTGATGATAGTCTTGTCACGAGGATGATGGTTCGCGCTATTGTCTCGGAGTTACACCCCGAATGGACCATCATCGAAGCGGCGGACAGCGACGATGCGCTATCCAAGGCAGTGGTCGATGTTATTGATCTGATGATACTGGACTACAACATTCCTGGGCCAAACGGATTAATCCTCGCTCGCGCCCTCAAAGAAAAATACCCACAGTGCAGGATTACCTTACTCACCGCCAATATTCAGGACAGCATTCGGCGTAAAGCTGAAGATCAAGGGCTTGATTTCGTAAAAAAACCGATTACCGAAGAACGGATACATGGAATCATGGCCTGTCTTGAAAGCTGACATCGTTATGTTAACCGAACTTCAAAAAGATGTCTTAACTGAAGCGTTTAACCTCGGCATGGGCGTGGCCGCATCGTCGTTAAGTGAAATGGTCGGTGAAGAGGTCCAGTTGTCGGTCCCTGAATTAATCTTTACCCCTAAAGCCGAAGCCACGACGTTTCTGGAAGCTCAGTCCAGCGGGAGCTTAAGCGGGGTTATACAGTCGTTTAATGGACCGCTCAACGGTTACGCAATGCTATTGTTTCCTGCACAGAAGAGTTTAGAGTTAGTGCGTCTTTTGCTTCAACATACCTTACCGCTGGAGAAGTTAACCGAACTTGAGGAAGAAGCCCTCAATGAGATCGGTAACATCATTCTCAACGCGGGGCTGAGTAGCCTCGCAAACCTGTTTGAGGATGAAATACCCACCTCACTGCCCATGTACATACAAGGGATGGCGCAAGATATCCTCCAGGTTAAGGAAATCAAGTCGGGTGTGTCGGATACCGTTATGTTTCTGCGCGTTGATTTCCGCCTCGAAAGACACGCTGTTGATGGAAACGTGGTGTTTTTGCTCGACGTTGCTTCGATACAAGATCTCTCTTACTATATCGACAACTACTTAAGCAAGATAAAGATATAGGTGTTCGGAATGTTGCCGAAAGAGGATAGCCATTCAATTGCCGTTGCCGACGTTGATAAGGAGCTGCTTTTCGACGTGTTTGATGTCGCCGTTAACGGCATCATTGTCGTCGACAAGGCGCATCGCGTCGTGCTTTGGAACACCTGGATGGAAGAAAGCACGTCTATACATCGTTGCAACGCCATCGACAAAACGCTTATCGACCTCTTCCCCGAGGTGGAAAGACAACGGTTGCATCAGACTATCACGAATGCGCTTGAACATGGCGCCTCCGCGGTGCTTTCCCATGCGTTTAACACACATCCGCTCCCCCTTTACCATAAACTTAAGCGTGACGACCCTATAAAGCAGGTGATTTTTGTAAAGCCCATTTCTGACAGTAACAACGCTCGCTATTGCGTTATTCAGATTAACGACGTATCGGCGGCCCACCGGCGAGAAAAAACGTTGCGTGAGATCGCCGAGCAGGCCGACTTGGGGCGGAAGGCCGCAGAGGAGTTTTCCAAGCTTAAGTCGGGATTCATCTCCACCGTAAGCCATGAGCTAAGGACGCCCCTCACATCGATCCGCGGCTCTTTAGGGCTACTGAAAGCGAATGTCCCGGGGAGTCTTCCAACGGCCGCGGAATCATTAGTTCAGATTGCCGATAAGAACACGGAGCGACTGTTACTCTTAATCAACGACATACTCGATATTGAAAAGATCGAATCGGGCAGAATGGATTACGCGTTCAAGGATCTCGAAATCCAAGAACTCATCGAGCAAGCCGTTGAGGTCAACGCGGGATACGGAGAACATAAAGGAGTAACGTTACATATCAAGGCGTGCGCGGAAAATATTCGTATTTACGCGGATCTCGATCGGCTCATGCAGGTCATGACCAATCTGCTGTCCAACGCCATCAAATTCGAACCGTCGGGTGGCTCCGTCGACATCACAGCGACGTGTAGCGAGCGTCACATTCGCGTTGCGGTAAGTGATCACGGCCCGGGCATTCCGGAAGAATTTCAACGCCGCGTTTTTGAAAAATTCGCGCAAGCCGATGTCAGTGACAACAAAAACATCAACGGTACCGGATTGGGTCTTGCCATAAGCAGGTCTATTGTTGAAAAACACGGTGGCGAGATTGGCTTCGTAACAGACGCCGCGCGGGGTACGACGTTTTATTTTATCCTTCCGTTATCGGAAAGAGAATAACGTATCGTGAGCCTTGAGCAACGGGTGCACACCTTAGGGCTCGCGAAAAAATAACTTACGATTTTCGCATCCCATCTTCGGGCCATCTTTGAACAATCCTCAATCGCAAAATTCTCGAATTAGCCGGGCTAGTCCTGCGGTTTCGCTCAATCGGATTGTCCAAATCTGACCCAAATCTGGGCGCGAAAAATACGAAGTTATTTTTTCGCGAACCCTTATAACAAAACCATATTGTCGCGATGAATAAGCTCGGGCTCGTCAACGTAACCGAGCCGTTTTTCGATCTTATCACTGGTGTACCCTTTAATGCGGCGTGTTTCCTCGGCGCTATAATTTACCAACCCCCGAGCAACTCCACGTCCATCCGGAGCAAGGCATTCCACTAACTCGCCGCGCCGAAAATTTCCATCAACGCCCACAACGCCAACAGGCAGTAGACTCCGCCCCGATTCCCGCAGTACGCGCACGGCTCCTTCATCCAACACCAGCTGACCCTGCACCTGCAGCCGGGTGGCCAACCATTGCTTTCGGGCACCAAGCGGTTCTTGGTCCGGGTAGATCAACGTTCCAACGTTGTCTCCACTGCGTATTTTCAACAACACATCTGTTTCGCGACCCGATGCGATTACTGTTGTCGTTCCCGACTGCGCTGCTCGGCTCGCCGCGCGCACCTTTGTTAACATGCCTCCGCGCCCCAGCTCACCAACCCCGCCCGCGGACGCCATGATCTGCAAGCGACGATCGCCAGCTCTTGCCTCTTGAATTAATTTAACGTTGGGGTTTTGACGCGGATCCTCCTCGTACATCCCCGGTTGATCCGTCAAGATAACCAACAACTCGGCAGCCAGCAGGTTGGCCACCATGGCAGCGAGTGTATCGTTGTCACCAAAACGAATCTCGTCCACAGCGACGGTATCGTTTTCATTGATTACGGGAATCACCCCTAGCTGCAGAATGGCTTGTAAGGTACTACGAGCGTTGAGATAACGTTGGCGGTCGGCTAAGTCATCATGGGTCAATAAGACTTGCGCGGTGTGGAGACCATGACGCTGAAACCGCGATTCATAGGCCTGAATCAATCCCATCTGACCTACCGCCGCCGCAGCCTGCAGACGATTCAGGGCGTGGGGGCGTTTCGTAATACCTAAGCGACTCATCCCTTCGGCGACCGCCCCGGACGAGACTAACACGACCTCGTTGACGCCGTCGCGGCGTAACTGCGCGATCTGTTCGACCCAGCTGCCGATACGCTCCGCGTCAAGGCCTTGCCCTTGATTGGTGACCAATGAACTGCCAACCTTAATAATCCATCGACACGTTTGTTTAAATGTACTTCGTGATTTCATGACAAAATCAGCTCAGGATCTCGACGACTCTTGCCCTCAACATTCGGTGTCGCGTGACGAAACGCGTTCCCGCTCTAAAAAGTCCCAAATTTCACGGCATAATGACCGTGTCCCTTCTCCGCTAATGGCTGAAATTCGGAACACGGGACCTTTCCAGGCAAGCCGATCAACAATCTCCGCGCAGCGTACGTCGCGTCGTTCTTCCGGTAAAAGATCGATTTTATTTAATACCAACCATCGCGCGCGCTTCGCCAAATCGGTGCTAAAATTTTCTAGTTCGAAAACAATCTTTTGTGCATCCTCAACAGGATCGGTAACATCACCGTAAGGCGCAACGTCCACCAGATGCAGAACAAGCCGCGTTCGTGACAAGTGCTTTAAAAAGCGAATACCGAGTCCCGCGCCCTCCGCGGCACCTTCGATCAAACCGGGCACATCTGCGACAACGAAACTCTGATGCGGCGCAACACTCACGACACCAAGATTGGGGTGTATAGTCGTGAACGGGTAATCGGCTACTTTCGGGCGTGCCGCCGAGACGGCCCGGACAAACGTCGATTTTCCCGCATTTGGCATTCCCAACAAGCCAACGTCAGCCAATAGACGTAATTCCAACCGCAAGCTACGCACTTCACCTGGCGTTCCTTGTGTGGCTTTTCGCGGGGCACGATTGGTACTGCTTTTAAACCGTGTATTACCAAGCCCATGAAAACCTCCTCGGCCCACCAGTAGACGTTGATCCGGCGCCACGATATCGCCTATCTGCTCACCTGTCTCGTCATCGTAGGCCACATTACCTACAGGTACCCGGATCAGTAAATCTTCTCCCCTCTTGCCAGTACAGTTACTCCCCATACCGTTGTGGCCCCGTTCTGCACGAAAGACACGCCGGTGTCGAAAATCGACTAATGTGTTCAAGTTGCTATCGCCAACGAGGTATACGCTTCCCCCGTCGCCGCCATCGCCTCCATCCGGTCCCCCGAACGGAATAAACTTCTCCCGTCTAAAACTGACGCAACCATTACCGCCGTCACCGGCCTCGACACGAATCGTCACCTCATCAACAAATTTCATAACTACTGTATCGAAAAAAACCGTTCGTTGATCGCTACGAAGTCACTAGCCGGGCTAGCCGGGGTTTCTCACCAGATCCACGCGATCTTCACGCGGCCGCGTTAGAAATGCGGGCAGGTGTTCGAGGCGAAAAGCCACATAAAAAACCCCGCTCGCGGCGGGGTTTTAGCTGAGCTTTGGCCCGTTGCTAACTAAGCATGCTCACCTACCACGCTAACAAATTTACGTTTTTGCGGCCCCTTCGTCTCGAACAGAACCTTACCGTCTACTTTAGCAAAGAGTGTATGATCACGCCCGCAACCGACGTTTGTCCCCGCGTGGAAGCGTGTACCGCGTTGGCGCACAATGATGCTACCTGCCAAAACATTCTGACCACCGTAACGCTTAACACCTAAACGTTTGGACTCAGAATCGCGTCCGTTACGGCTACTACCACCTGCTTTTTTATGCGCCATCTTGGATTATCCTCGCTTCGTTGTCGCCCATGTCGTCTTCGCTTGCGTTTTAACCCGCCGCGATATTTGTGATTCGCAGCTCCGTATAATGCTGACGATGACCCATTTGCGTTCGCGAATTTTTACGACGGCGAAACTTTATAATGTTAATTTTTTTGCCGCGCCCGTGGGATTTGACAACAGCGGATACGTTGCCACCATCGAGGTAAGGCGCACCGACTTTTATATCTTCACCGTCAGCGACCATTAGCACTTTGTCGAGACTGACTTCAGCACCTTCTTCGGCCATGAGCTTCTCGACTTTTATCGTATCCCCTTCACTGACGCGATACTGTTTACCACCACTTACGATCACCGCGTACATCACACGATCTCCAGAATGAATTCAAACCATCGCCGGTCGACCCGGCTCAGTTATACATGAGGCGAGCCCAGCTAAACGCGCAATTTTAACGAAAATGCCACGGACCGTCAACGAAATGGTATAGTTACGAAAAACGCTAACTTGCGAAGCTTGTTTGTCACTCTCATTCACCTCTACAATTGAAAACGCTCCTCTTGGGTGGGTGGTATGTGTATTCCTGGGTGGGTGGTATGTGTATTCCACCGATTAAATTATAAATAACTACCATAGATACATGAGCTTAGATAGAGTTAATGCATTAATTGCGAGCGACATGCAGAGGGTAAACGAGTTAATCCAGGACCGTTTACGCTCCGAGGTGGCTCTCATCAATCAGTTAAGTCTGTACATAATAAAGAGCGGGGGCAAACGTTTACGGCCTGTATTGGTATTACTTGCCAGCGGAGCATGCGGATATAAAGGTAATAACCACTATATTCTGGCTGCCATTGTGGAGTTCATTCACACCGCGACATTACTTCATGACGACGTTGTCGACGCCTCCGAACTGCGCCGCGGACATGACACGGCGAACGCCATCTGGGGAAATGAAGCGAGTGTCTTAGTCGGGGATTTTTTATATTCGCGTGCTTTTCAGATGATGGTGGATGTGAAAAGCATGCGGGTGATGGAGATCCTGGCAGATGCCACCAACACCATCGCCGAAGGCGAAGTAATGCAACTGCTAAATTGTAACGACGCCGACACCACTGAAGAGCGCTATTTACACGTCATTCGGTCTAAAACAGCAAAGCTTTTTGAAGCGGCTTCGCAGCTAGGCGCGGTAATTAACCAGCGGCCCTGCGCCGAAGAGAATGCACTGGCTGATTACGGAATGCATTTGGGAACGGCTTTTCAACTCATTGATGACGTTCTGGATTACAACGCCTCGCCCGAGGAAACGGGAAAAAACATCGGCGATGACCTAGCAGAGGGCAAACCAACGCTTCCGTTGATTTATGCGATGCGCACGGGCACGGCCAAACAGGCCACACTCGTACGCAATGCCATCGAAACCGGGGGGCGCGACAATATTGACGCCGTCATGGAAGCGATCAACTCGACCGGCGCGCTGGCCTATACGACCGAATTAGCCCAACAAGAGACTTCACGGGCGATCGATAAACTCTCGGAAATTCCGTCATCGGAGTATAAAGACGCGTTATTAACCCTAGCCGACTTTGCGGTAGATCGTAGCTATTGAGAGGGCGAGCGTTAAGCATTAAAATATTTTAGTATTAAATTAAGACAACCGACCCGCGACGCCTCCACTATTTCAACAGGATAAAATACGCAGACTCGCCGCGACGAATGTGCATTAGAAACTCACGCTTACTCAGTCGGCTCGCCTCCCGGATATCTTGGGGATGTCGAACCGGCCGGCGATTAATAGAAACGATGACGTCACCATCACGCAATCCCGCCCGCCAAGCACGGCTACCACGCTCAATTCCCACAACCAGAACACCGTCTGTCTGACCATATAACGGTGATTCATCGCTGAGTTCGGACAACGTCGCCCCCGCGAGATTGGGATTGATATCGCCCGCGTCCACCGTGGCGACCCACATCGCGGCGAATAAATAAAACAGCGAAAATATAGGCTGCTGTAACATCCTTCGATACACCTTTACAGTTACATTCCTTGGTTTCTACCCTAAGGGCTCGCGAAAAAATAACTTACGATTTTCGCATCCCATCTTCGGGCCATCTTTGAACAATCCTCAATCGCAAAATCCTCGAATTAGCCCGGCTAGTCCTGCGGTTTTGCTCAATCG
>CALZJI010000287.1 GCA_945787615.1 uncultured Chromatiaceae bacterium
AGGGTGGGTTACGACTGCATGGATGCAGGAGCCAGAGTAATGCATGGAGCGATTACCGAGGCGCGTCTTTTTGCGCCGTAACCCACCAGTGGTGCTCATAAAAATCAGGTTGCGTTGCTACGTAACGCTTGGTGGGTTACGCAAAAAGACGCTAACCCACCCTACATTTTGGCTTAACTAAGTGCCATTCGCGTTAGGCCCTCTTGTTTTAATGTACCGCTCCTATTATGCGCCGTAATCTAGCGATTAAACTAAGGGATTGCTACACATGTAACCTGTAACCTTCCTGCGTTCCGTTGCAGTCCACCTGAGCGATGATCATACAGCTTTCCACGAGGTATCCTTTCCCAAGAATGAGCAACTTTGCCCAACCCCGCCTACCCTCCGAATATGCTCGACCAAGCTTCTGAGTTCTTGAGCACCAACCCAGGAACCGCGCCATCTGAAGCGCTTTACGTCATTTTTGGAGGCGTTAATGAAGTGTTTCAGAATGCACTTCCGATCGCTGCACGTGATGGTGATCCTAGCCCAATTCTTACGGACGCCGCCGGCAACATAGCCAGTATGGTTGATGAACTAGCAGCGGCTGGCGCAGCAGTTGGATGGCCGTATCCCATGGCCAATGCCATGGGGGCGGAATACGGATCGGAACCCCCTAGTCCGTAGGCCATTGGAAGTAATCCCGCAACCGTGGTAACGGACGTAAGAAAAATGGGCCGTAAACGACTTTTCGTGGCCTCCACAACGATCTCTAACAACGGCACGCCAGGTTTTTCATTGCGAAGTCGATTGACAAAATTAACGTGAATCAAGGAATCATTTACGACAATACCCGTTAAACCTACGACACCAAGCATGGCAAGAAAGCCAAGCACCTCTTGGTGCAAGGCAAACGCGGCAATAACCCCGATCAGACCAAAGGGAACCGCCACCATAACCAATAACGGTTGTATCATGGAATTAAACAATAACAACAGAACGAGGTATATCCCTACTGCAGCGGCAATAAATGCCACCGCTAAGCTTCCCCATGGATGCTTTCGCCTCCTCCGCTTCACCGCTCGTTTTCGATAGTGTTTTTAAAAGCGCGGGGATAGATGGTGTCTTTAGATCTACAGCCTTTTTGTAAAGTAAATCAAAGCTTCCCGAACCAAGTCGGTGGGGCCATAACCAAGCCCAAGCAAAAACTCCGCTTTTTCCTGGAATTCTTTGTCCAGACGTGCCGAAACTCGCTCTAGTTTTTCTGTCCGGTGTGACATAGAAAACCTCTGTATTGCTTTGTATCTGTCATACAAGCGTAGTACTCCGGCAAACAAACGTCAAACGCCTGTCCCTTCTGAAAACGAGAGCATAAAGAAGTGGGGGTGTAAGGTGCAAAAACTAAAACTTCACGCAGCGGCAGGAAACTAATACTTGAGCATTTCACCGAGTCGTTACTGGCATTGAATGGGTTCATTCTTGGCCGCCGCTGACACAGGGGAATAACGATCGGTTACCCGCGCCCTGACAAGACAAGACCCCAAAGTTGTTCAATGATTCGTAGGTTAGGGTGCGTATCAACGCTTCCTGACAATCCGCGGGCCCAAGACCACTACGTTGCCCCCCACGACAAAACTGATGAACGAACACAGAGGATGAAGATACGTTTCCTTGATATCGCCCAGTATGAGCTCGACGAGGCAATACGTTATTATAATCTTGAGAGACCCTCGTTGGGCGATGAGTTTCTGGCGGAGGTTCTAAGGGCTCGCGAAAAAATAACTTACGATTTTCGCATCCCATCTTCGGGCCATCTTTGAACAATCCTCAATCGCAAAATCCTCGAATTAGCCGGGCTAGTCCTGCGGTTTTGCTCAATCGGAT
>CALZJI010000288.1 GCA_945787615.1 uncultured Chromatiaceae bacterium
GCTCTCAGCGAGTTAACGGTGTTCGTTCCGTCTGCATTGAAGTCGGTATTAACCTCGAACTCTAAGCTGAATTGATCCCCTGTCGTTGAACCCAGCGCTTCCGATACATTCACTTCGATAATAGCGTTGGCTAAAGACCCCGTGGTGTTAGCCCAACCCGCCATAATCTGCGAGTTCGTGCCAAATCCAGTATCGGTCACAGAAAGGTTCGAGGCGATGCCTTGAACGCTGCCAGAAGTACCGAAACCGATTTGAACAAAATCCTCTGAATTGAAACCGCCCGGAGTGTCGTCGATGATCGTCTGGATAAAACTTTGCCCGTTGATGTCAATTTGACGCTGAATAAACTCACCATTTTGTTGAGCCAACGTCGAGCACGAACCACCGGTTACGACACCGCAATCTTCGTCGGACATACCGATAGGTATTTCGCCGAAACCTACACCCAGCTGAGGGATATCTTGTGCCGACGCGGTGCCTGACATACCAGCCATGATCACCGCTGCCGATCCAATTGAAATTAACGCTTTACGCATTTGCTGCCTCCTCGTTATTCGTAAAAACTTTATTAGATGGCTGGCAATAACGCCACCCCTCCCTTAGAAGCCGTCCCGTTGAACTATTACACAGAATCAGCTTTTTTGTCAAGATTCCTCGTCTATCGAGGCCATTTAGGTTCGCTCGCAACGTGCGTACCGCCTGACCTGTAAGAATAGAGGACCATTTTCCTCTTAAATTACCATCTAGTCCACTGCCACCCCCCTTACAACACGGGTGGTGCATCCTGCTTTTGTTACTTTATAGCAAAACAACAACCCCCCTGAATATAAGTAGATTCCGGTAGTAGGCCAAAACACGAGCGACTTAAGGCCTTGAATTGGAGAATACTTTGAGGGGCACAGTGAAAACACCAAAGAATTCGTCAGAATTCGTGTTTGATGTTAGGCAAGGTAATCTCGCGAAAAAAATCTCGGCAACGGTGCTGTTAAATTTAGCCCTCGGGAACCTGCTATCATCTCCTTGA
>CALZJI010000289.1 GCA_945787615.1 uncultured Chromatiaceae bacterium
ATTATCTCGGTCGACCGAATGTTAACTCCGATTCAGCGTAAACGTGTTTCGAACGAACTTTCGGAACTGCGCGAGGACCTCATTGACCTCGTCACGGTGGAGACGCCGCACCCGTAAGGGGGCTAACCCGGATTTCTCATAGGAACGCGCGAAGACGGCTCTCGGCTCCTCGGTACTTGCTCCTGCATTACTCTACCTCCTGCATCCATGCAGTCGTGCCTTCGCTCGCATTAGGAAAGAATAAATGGGGTCAGAAAGAATAAATGGGGTCAGCATCGATTTTCGAATGGTAGACCTAATACCTTATATCAGCTCTGTGTCTGAATATCGATGCTGACCCCATTTATTTACTGACCCCATTTATTTCATTTATTCCGAACTGCTCGACCATATCATTGTCGTCTGTGAACGTCATCCGAAGCGAACGCTTCAAGCGTATATTCATTATTATCACCATTCGCGAACACATCTTTCGTTAAACAAAGATACGCCGATGAGGCGACGGTCGATCCGCCTTAGAACGGAAACATAATCGCTTTTCCTAAACTTGGCGGATTACATCACTACTATGAACGGCGCGCCGCTTAGCGTACGTAACCGAATATTGTTATTCGGCTGAATAAATAGAAGGCACAGGTTACATTAGGCCCAGAGATAGTGCGCTAAGACTTTGAGACGCGTTCAAAAAAAGGTCTTAGAGGGCGGGTCTCGTTCAATATACCCAAAAAGGCGAGTGGATTCTCCGAGCTAACGTCCTTGAATACTGTCCGAAATAACGCTATAAAGTAAAGTAAATTAGTCTACTATTATATTTGTCTGCGAAGGTTGAACGCGGCTTCCTAATAACATTGGCCAGGGTATCGGCTTAAAAATTGTGGCCAATAGTTTGCGCGTAAACGCGTGACGGGGACCATAATACGAATTAAGACAAAATAGAATCATTATAATTATAAAAGGAAGATGGCCGTTATCCGGTCAAGGGCTGTTAGTTAGGGATAACTCGGTTTGATGATAAGGAAGATTCAACTACCCAAGTTCACCCCGCCAAGCTTAGCAGGCGTTTATCCACGTCCACGACTGTTCGACGCTCTCGATAACGCTCGCAAGAAACCTGTCGTCTGGATATCCGCGCCGGGCGGATCCGGCAAGGCGACGTTAGTCGCCAGCTATCTTGAGGCGTGCAGCCTTAACTATTGCTGGTATCAATTCGACGAAGCCGACGTCGAACCCGGGTCTTTACTTTTACTACCAAAAATTGCTAATAGAGCAAAAAAGCCCATGGCCGGCCGCTCTCGCGTTCCCATCAATTGACGCGAATTTTGTGGAGCTACCGGCGTTCACCCGGAATTTTTTTCGCGGCTACTTCGAACGTTTTGATCCGGGAAGCGTTGTGGTTTTCGATAAGGCACCATTCGCTGATGAGAATTCGCTCATCGAGTGCGTTTTACGTTACGGGCTGGAGGAAATTCCAATGGGGCTGAATGTGATTTGCATTAGCCGCGGCGACCCGCCCGCGGTGTTTCGCCAGACGAACTTAATGCAAAACGTAGCGGCATTGAATTGGAATGATTTACAGTTTACCGACGAAGAAGCCGCCGGACTTGCTAAGTTACGCGGTCGATCCGCGTGTAACGACGTCATCAATATGATAAACGACACCGTTCGGGGATGGGCGGCTGGGCTTTCTTTGATGCTCGACGAGCGAGAACGGCTTGTAAAGGCCACTGGCGCGGGACTGCCTGACGGGCCTAAGACGCTATTCTATTTTTTTGCTGACGAAATTTTTAAAGCCGCTGACATAGCGATACAGTCGTTCTTAATCCAGACCGCGTTTCTCCCACGATTTTCCCCTTCACAAGCGAAAGCGCTTACTAGAAATCTCGATACGCAGTCGATCGTGGCGGAATTAGCGAGCCGAAACTATTTTATCGTTCAGCACGGCGTCGAACCATTGCGATATGAATATCATCCGCTGTTTCGAGAGTTCTTGCTGGCCAGGGCGGGCGAGACTTATAACGGCGACCAGCTCTCGACGTTGCGCAAACGCGCCGCCGAGATCCTTTATGATGACGGCCAGATTGAATCCGCCGTTACTTTATTTCAATATGCGGAAGACTGGCGCGCCATCGTTCGACTCGTCGTGGAGGAGGCGAAAGGGTTGATGGAAACCGGACGCGGCCAAACGGTACACGAGTGGATTACGGCGCTGCCGGAAAGCCTCGTCGATGCAACGCCTTGGTTGTCCTATTGGTTGGGCGTATCCCAAAGGCGCCATTGCTCAGCATTGGCGCGACCTCGGCTAGAAGCAGCTTATCACGGTTTTGCGCAACAAGGCGACCGCGTGGGCTTATTGCTTTCCTGGTGCGAAATTGTCGACGCGTTGGTTTGTGAATGGACCGACTTAAGGCCGCTGGATTATTGGCTAGACGAACTGGAAGTCCATCTGACGCCCCGCGCTCCGTTTCCGACGGAAGAGATTGAGGCGCAAGTGACGTGGCGCGTTTTTTTTGCGTTAGCGCATCGCCAACCCAGCCATCCTCGGTTGAGCGAGTGGGAAGGCCGTATTTTGGATCTTGTCGGTCGTTATTCGGATGCGACATGGCGCCATATGGTGGTCAATTATCTCGTTATTTACTATGGCTGGTGGGCAGGGCGGCCCGGCAAAGCGGAGCTACTGCTGAGGGAGTTGGAGCCGGCTCAAGTAATAGAAGACGCGCCTGCGTTGCGACAAATAATATGGAACGATAGCCAAGCGAATTTTCTATGGGCGTGCGGCGAGAACGAGGCGAGCGCCGCCGCGGCCAAACAGGGTTTAGAGCAAGCGGAGCGATTCGGCCTACATAGTTGGGATCTGTCGCTTTGCAGCCAAGGCGCGTTTGCGACGTTATCCTCTGGCGATCGACAAACCGCGAACTTCTTTATCGAAACGATGGCGGCGTGTCTGTCCCGCGCGCGTCCGTGGGAACGGGCGCTGTATTATTTTGTCTCGGCGTGGCGCAGTTTTTTAGATCATGACTTGGTGAAAGCGAAAGATCATTGTGAAGCCGCTCTAAGAATCTGCGAAAAAGCAGGTTCGCCGCTGGCCGTCTCTCGCTTGCAAAATCATTTGGCGACGCTGCTTTTTCGACTCAACTCGCGGGAACGCGCCGCAGCTCTGGTAAATGAATCGCTATACTTCGCTATCGAGTGCGATAGTCCAATACTCAGCTATCTTTGTCACTTGAACCTCGCGGAGTTCGCTTTGTTGGACGGCGATGAGGATACGTTGGAGGCCGAATTGACGAAAAGCTTGGCCATAGCCCGGGACTACGGCATCGTAAACCATTCTTTTTGGCGCCCAGACAACATGGAGCGGCTCTATCAGAAAGCGCTGGAGTACGACATTGAAACGCCGTACGTCCAAAACGCTATCCGACGACGTCAAGTCGTCCCGAAAGAGCCGCCGCTGCATCTTGAAACATGGCCGTGGCCCATAAAGGTGTATACGCTGGGCCGCTTCTCGTTAGCGATCAACGACGAGGCCGTCGACTTCTCCGGCAAAGGCCAGCGGCGCACTTTAGAGTTGTTGCAGGCCATTGTCGCCCTTGGTGGTCGGGATGTGGCCAGCGGCGCTATCTGTGACGCCTTGTGGCCTGAAGCCGAGGCGGACGCGGCCTATAACGCGCTTCAATCGAGCCTGCATCGCTTGCGAAAGTTATTGGGAAAAGAAGCAATAATGGTATCGTCGGGTCAAATAAAGCTCAATGCGGCGAAATGTTGGGTCGACACATGGGCTGCTGAGCGTTTATGTAACGAATTGGACGCGTTATTACGCCAGGGCGCGCCCGCGAAGAAATTGCGCCCAATGGTGACGAAATTGGTGAAGCGGATTCAAGGGCCGTTCTTACCGGACAACGGTGCGCCGTGGGCGTGCGTTATGCGCGAACGCGCGAGGAGTTGTTTAATGCGCACCCTCGACGCGGTGGCGCGTTTCGAAGAAGCGAGCGGCGAGTGGTCGGAAGCCGTAGCGTTGTTGCAAAGGTGCGTGGATGCCGATCCATTGGCGGAAGGATTCTATCAGCGTTTGATGGCTTGCCATCAACGTCTTGGTCAAAGCGCCGACGCGCTCAGCGTCTATCGTCGTTGCCAACGCGTGTTAAGCGCGCGATTGGGCATTGCGCCGTCAGCGAAAACAGATGCGATAGCGAGACAGCTGCGCATTAGCTAAGCTGACCTATTGTGCGAAAGATATAATGGGGTTGTGGGTCCCGAAAACTCATAACATGCCAGCGCCTGCGTATTTTCTGCTGATCGTATCGCCTTCAAGCCGCCAACCGTTCGTAATGATGATACAACCCGCCAACCTCGGGGAATTCAAAAACCTTACCCTGTGCGGGCGTTTTGTGCCACGCTGATAAACAGCGAGTTGATGGCGTAATATTGCAATCTTGAGTTGCATCGTCGCCCGCGAACGAAACAACGTTAATATAAATGTGGCTAACGCGCAAAAGATCGGTTTCAAGTGACGTGGTCTCGGTCGTGTTGTCGGATAACACTAAGTTGACGCAACGCCTCTTAAACGTCAAGTATTTCAGACGTTAAGCGTTTTCGGGAATCACAGCGCGGCCACGTATTGGAACGTCGGTTTGCCGCCGCGCAGACGGTAAACCCCATCGATTCGCACGCTAAAACTCCCTCTGCCTGATACCTCCTGGTGAGAGAATTAGCCACTTTCGAATTCGGGGGCTTATTGTTGTTCGTCCTCCATAGCATCCGCAACAGTGGCTTGTTGTTCGGGTTCGGCATCAGCTTTTTTGATATTTTGCTCGCAAAAGCTATCCGGATCACTGCAATCTTTCGCGGCTTCTAACACGCGTTGATGTATCCTAACCATATCTTGGTCGGGCGATTCCAGCATTTCCTCTGCAAGTGGATGAGTCGTAAAACCTACCGAACTCCCCAGTAAAACAAGCAAACCAAGGTGCTTTCGGTAATTTACTAGAATATTCATATCATTTCTCCTGTCCAACATACCTATTAACGACGTTGAGAACCATTTACCGCGATACTGTCACCGCTGTACTGAATACGGAAAAGCGGCTCGTTCGTTGCTCTCTTGACCTATATAAAAGATTAACCTGCTCGTACTCACAGATAACTAACAGTTGAGAAACTTCGCCGTCCAACTGGATTCATGACTCAGCCCGGATCAATCGGTGCCAAGTTATTCTTCAAGCTCAACACCGGTTCGCGCTTGGTGTCACGGACGACACGACGCACGGCTACCGCAATTCACCAACTAGCCCGCATTTCTCACCAGCGATCGTCGCGAGGGCGCGTAAGGCGCTGTAGATTCAGGGCGCACGGATTTGAACAGAGATGTTCTTATGTCGCGAAGGCCAGGGAGGGGCGAGAGCGACCTGGAGAGAGACGAAGGCATACTTGACAGTCTGTTGAGGAGCTCGGAGGGAGTACACCCTGGAGATACAGTGTCTTACGCGGCCGCAGTATCACTGCATGCATGCAGGAAACAGGGTAACGCAGGACGCAGTTACCGAGATTGATGGTGAGAAATGCGGGCTAGAACAATCCAGACGCAACAGGCTGACAAAGCGATCCATGTGCAAGTCCGCGCCTAGATCATCTTTACCGCACAATTATCGTTACTTTCTCCGACACGAAGTGCGGGCGGTTTTGTCAACATAATGTTCTAAAAATGTGAACTGTTCATAGTGCCGTTCTCGTATCAGTTGTGACTTCATACGTGTCTTCAAGTTCGCTCTAGTTCCCTCGCTTGTATCGGTTTAGATTTGATGAGTGTCCCCTGTCTCGTCATCGCCCAGCACGATTGCACTGCTCCAACTCCTCCCGCGAGAGAATAAATGGGGTTAGGGCTCGCGTCAAAATAAATTCACATTTTGGACATCGATCCATCTCGGCTGGCTGCGTTGCAAAAACTTGAAAGATATTTATATTCCGGCGTTTTTGCGCCTTGCCAGGCGAGCGCCTCA
>CALZJI010000290.1 GCA_945787615.1 uncultured Chromatiaceae bacterium
AGCCTGATTGCGCCGATTGCGATGGAAGAGGGGTTGCGTTTTGCGATCCGGGAAGGCGGCCGCACGGTGGGCGCGGGCGTGGTGTCGAAGATTATTGAGTAACTCAGTGGCGGGTCTTGGAACGAGGCTAAGAGCTAACATTCGCGAGCGACGTGTATGAGTTAAGCTTCTGCTCGATTTCCTTCTCCGAGCCAGTCGCGCGTGATTAGCATCTGTAGGCCAGTAGCTCAATTGGCAGAGCGGCGGTCTCCAAAACCGCAGGTTGGGGGTTCGATTCCCTCCTGGCCTGCCATTTTTTTAAATGGCTATATATTTGTTGCCTGGAAGGTTATGGCGGATCAACTAAAAATTCTGGCGTCCATCGCTTTGGTGGTAGGCGCAATCGGCGCATTTTATTATTTTGGCGATCAATCAACGCTGCTGCGTGTGATCGGTTTGCTTGTAGCGATGGGTATCGTTACGGCAATTATGTTACAGACGGCTAAGGGGCGGACCGCCTGGGCCTTTGTGCAAGATGCTCAAGTTGAGCTCAGAAAAGTGGTTTGGCCAACCCGCAAAGAAACGGGTCAAACAACGCTGATCGTTATGGCGATGGTTATCGTTATCGCCATCTTTTTGTGGATGCTGGATTCTTTGTTGATCTGGGCGGTTAGGTCATTGACCCGTTAAGGAGCCTTATTCCATGGCAATGCGGTGGTATGTCGTGCATGTCTATTCGGGGTTTGAGAACCAAGTGGTTCGTTCCCTGAACGAACGCATTAAGCACAGTGGGTTGGAAGAAAAATTTGGTGAAATACTAGTACCCACGGAAGAGGTAATTGAGATGCGTGCCGGTCAGAAGCGTAAAAGTGATCGGAAGTTTTTCCCCGGGTATGTTCTCGTACAGATGGAGCTTGAGGATGATACTTGGCATACCGTTCGGGAAGTGCCTAAGGTAATGGGGTTTGTCGGTGGAACGAGTGACCGGCCCGCGCCCATCTCTGACCGCGAAGCGCAACGCATCCTAGACCGTGTTAAAGAGGGTGTCGAGAAGCCGAAACATAAAATTCTGTTTGAACCCGGTGAGGTAGTTCGAGTAAGTGAAGGTCCCTTTGCCGATTTTAACGGCGTCGTCGAGGAAGTGAACTACGAAAAGAGTACCTTGCGCGTCGCTGTCCTCATTTTCGGACGTTCGACGCCTGTCGAGTTGGAGTTTGGTCAGGTCGAGAAAGGTTAAGCAAGCGCGATCATTCCTTGATGATTGCATGACATTCTATACGTAGGAGATCTTGAAGGCACAATCGTTTGTGCTATTTGTTGATCGCGAGTTGGGGAGCCTAGCGGCGTTTGCACCCGAGGAGAAAGCATGGCAAAGAAAATACAAGCTTATATTAAATTGCAGGTGAAAGCCGGGCAAGCCAACCCTAGTCCGCCAGTGGGTCCTGCGCTCGGGCAGCACGGCGTGAATATCATGGAATTTTGCAAGGCTTTTAATGCGAAAACGCAAGGGATTGAGCCGGGTCTTCCAATTCCCGTTGTCATCACCGTATATAGCGACCGAAGTTTTACCTTTATCACCAAAACCCCACCGGCCTCAATCCTATTGAAAAAGGCGGCAGGTATCTCAAGCGGAAGCAAAACCCCGCATACCCATAAAGTCGCGAAAGTGACTCGAGCCCAGTTAGAAGAGATCGCAACGACGAAAATGCCGGATTTGACCGCTGCGGATATGGATGCTGCGGTAAGAACGATTGCGGGCAGTGCGCGTAGCATGGGCATTGACACGGAAGGGGTATAGGGGCATGGCGAAACTAACAAAACGAGTGAAGGTTTTTAGAGAACGCGTTGAGCCCGGGAAGGCTTACAGTATCGAAGTGGCATTAGGTTTGGCGAAAGAATTAGCCAACGCCAAGTTTGATGAGTCGATTGATGTGAGCGTTAACTTAGGCGTGGATCCTAGGAAGTCAGATCAAGTCGTCCGGGGATCAACCGTGTTACCCAACGGGACTGGTAAAACCGTACGTGTTGCCGTCTTTGCTCAAGGCGCAAACGCGGACGCGGCGAAAGAAGCGGGTGCTGACGTGGTTGGCTTTGAGGACTTGGCCGAGTCCGTGAAAGCCGGCAATATGGATTTCGACGTTGTCATTGCACCGCCTGATGCGATGCGGGTAGTGGGTCAATTGGGACAGATTCTTGGCCCTCGGGGGCTGATGCCCAACCCTAAAGTGGGCACTGTCGCAACAGACGTCGCAGGTGCTGTAAAAAACGCGAAAGCCGGGCAGGTGCGATATAGAACAGACAAAGCAGGGATTATTCACTGCAGTATCGGTAAGGTAAGTTTTGAAGTGGCGACCTTGCAGGAGAATTTAGAGGCACTGTTGGCTGACCTAAACAAGGCAAAGCCAAGCAGTGCGAAGGGGATTTACATGGAAAAGGTTGCGGTGTCCAGCACGATGGGCCCCGGCATAACCGTTGATAAAGCCACTCTGCCCATATAGTTCAAAGGGCGGTTGACCGGGATCAGACGGGCGACCATTGGAAGTTAAATCTGGCTGGCAGCGTCTTCCCCATGACAGAGGTCGATCAGTGGAGTTCCCAGGGGGGCGAAACGGTTTTGAGCGATTGGCCAAAATTGGTCGGTCTCGACAGAAGTAAGAGCTTTGGGCTATCGGATCTATAGGCCGGTAGCCGTCAAAGACCGTAGGTGCCCGGAATCGCAGAAATGCGAAGGGTTTAATTGCCAAGTCATCGAGATAGCGGCTGGACGTTTATCGCGAGATAGATAACGTCACCGCCAAATTGACGGGGAGGTGGCCTACGTAGACGGTGAGTCCGGAGGCAGGTAGATCCTGGCGAAGGGTCCCGTAGATGGAAGTGTTCGTAGAGCGCTTCTATGACGTCTTTAGTCGACAAATGTGCCTGGTAGGTCCCCTGCGAACTGCAGGGCAGACTCCAGGTGAAACAGCAGGAGGTGGAATTTTGTTAACGTTAGAGCAAAAGAAAACTATCGTTGCTGAAGTCGAGGATGTCGCGAAAGCTGCTCAGTCAGCTATCGCTGCAGAATATCGCGGGTTGACGGTCGAAGAACTGACGAAGTTGCGTGCGGAAGCACGTAATGCCGGTGTTTACCTTCGCGTCGTCAAGAATACCCTTGCCCGTCGCGCATTGGAAGATACAGATTACGCCTGTATGAAAGAATCGCTCACGGGGCCGTTGATGCTTGTTTTCTCGAAAGAGGACCCAGCATCAGGGGCACGGGTAGTTCGCGATTTCGCCAAGGAGCACGACAAATTGGTGGTGAGAGTGGTCGCCCTGAGCGGCAAGCTCCTTACCCCTGATGACGTCAACAACCTTGCGAATATGCCAACCCGAGACCAAGCAATAAGCATGTTGATGGCCGTGATGAAAGCGCCTGTGGAGAAGTTCGTCAGAACCATGGCAGAGCCCGCGAACAAATTAGCGCGGGCTTTGGCGGCGGTACGAGATCAGAAAGAGGCGGGTTGAATCACTGCTCCTGTATGTGCGCCAACTCATTATTTCAGGATTGTAGGAGAAACCGATGGCGGTAAGTAAAGAAGATATTTTGGAAACTATTTCCAATATGACGGTATTAGAGGTTGTAGATTTAATCTCTGCGATGGAAGAAAAATTCGGTGTTTCCGCAGCCGCGGCGGCCGTCGCTGTTGCGCCGGCAGCAGGTGGCGGCGAAGCGGCAGCGGTTGAAGAGAAGACGGAATTCGACGTTGTCATGACGAGTTTCGGCGATAATAAGGTATCCGTTATTAAGGCCGTTAGAGGTATTACCGGGCTTGGATTAAAAGAGGCTAAGGAGATGGTTGAGGGGGCGCCCTCAACAGTTAAGGAAGCCGCGGCAAAAGAGGAAGCGGAAGAGCTTAAGAAGAAGCTTGAAGAAGCGGGCGCCAAGGTTGATCTTAAATAAGTGCTGGTTTTTCAGATTGGGTTAGGGTACGACTGAAGCCTTTTGGTTACCCGGTTGAGTAATAAAATTCGCTCAGTTTTAGGGCGAACTCGCCTGATCGGTCGACAGGAGTTGAACGGAAGTAAGGAATATTGGTCCTATAAAAGGAACGATTGCCACAATGGCTGGCGGCGAGAGCCGCCGGCCTTGTGGTGCTGGATCGGTGAGGTTCTTAGCCCCGATTCCCCGGAAAAACCGGAAATATCGGGGCCTCGCGCGTAGTCCGTTAACACGACGGCTAATGGATTTTTCCTAATGTTGTCAAGGGGTGGCGACATTGACAATCAACATTTCGGTCTAACCTCAGAGAATTCGTTTACCAGGATTTATAGTTGATGCGAGCATCACGAGATCTTAGGTGGAAAACCGCATTGAAGGTTGGGTGTTTTAAATACGTAAATTGAGGGGTTCTGATGGCTTACGCTTTTACCGAAAAGAAGAGCATCCGCAAAGATTTTGGCAAACGGCCCAGTATATTGGAGGTTCCGTACCTTGTAGCCATTCAATTGGAATCGTATCGCGCTTTCCTACAGCTGGAGGCCCCTGCGGAAGAGCGCAAAGACGAAGGCTTGCATGCAGCGTTTAAGTCCGTATTTCCGATCGTCAGCTATACGGGTAATGCGGCGCTGGAATATGTCAAATACCGCTTAGGTACCCCTGCTTTCGACGTAAAAGAGTGCCAGGTTAGAGGCCTAACGTACTCCGCGCCGTTGCGCGTGACCGTACGTCTCGTGATATACGATAAGGAGGCTGCCGGCGGGGGAACCAAAGTCAAGGATATCAAAGAACAAGAAGTCTATATGGGGGAAATACCCCGTATGACCGAAAACGGTACGTTTGTAATAAATGGGACCGAGCGGGTCGTTGTTTCTCAGTTGCATCGTTCACCGGGCGTGTTTTTCGAGCATGATAAAGGCAAAACGCACTCGTCAGGTAAATTGCTGTTTTCTGCGCGCGTCATCCCCTATCGCGGCTCTTGGCTTGACTTCGAATTTGACCCCAACGACAGCGTGTTCGTGCGCATTGACCGGCGGCGTAAACTGCCGGCGACGATATTGTTGCGCGCTCTCGGTTTCGATAATCAACAAATTCTCGATACGTTTTTCGAAACGATCAAATTTACCTGTAAGAAAGACAATATTCAGATGCATCTCAAACCAGAGATGTTACGGGGTGAGACGGCAGCGTTTGACGTCAAATCGCCGAAAGGGAAGGTGATCGTTGAGGCCGGTCGCCGCATCATGGCGCGCCATATCAAGGAAATGGAAGATGACGGAATCGATAGGCTCCCCGTATCTCACGATTATGTGATCGGGCGGATTATCGCTCGTGATATCGTCGACACAAGCACTGGCGAGTTCGTGGCTGAGGCCAATACCGAAATTACACCTGAGTTGTTGGAAAAGCTTGTCGATGCTGGCGTGAAAGAATTTGCGACATTGTATACGAACGACCTAGACCGCGGGCCCTACATTTCGAATACGCTACGCATTGATTCCACACAAAACGAGCTGGAAGCGTTGGTTGAAATCTATCGCATGATGCGCCCCGGCGAACCGCCCACAAAAGAGGCCGCTCAAGCGTTGTTCCAGAATCTATTTTTTAGCCCGGACCGCTATAACTTGTCGCCCGTCGGGCGCATGAAGTTCAATCGCCGGGTCGGTCGTTCCGAAGAGGCCGGCGACGGTACACTTTCCAAAGAGGATATCATCGATGTTCTGCGAGTCCTCATTGATATAAAAAACGGAAACGGTACTGTCGATGACATCGACCATCTGGGCAATCGTCGGATTCGTAGTGTCGGCGAGATGGTTGAGAATCAGTTCCGAGTTGGCTTGGTTCGCGTTGAAAGGGCCGTGAAGGAACGCCTAAGTTTGGCAGAGTCGGAAGGGCTGATGCCCCAAGAACTCATAAACGCGAAACCGATCTCGGCAGTTGTAAAAGAGTTCTTTGGCTCCAGCCAATTATCTCAGTTTATGGATCAAAACAATCCGTTATCTGAGATTACCCACAAGAGAAGGGTCTCGGCATTGGGGCCGGGCGGGTTGACACGGGAACGGGCTGGATTCGAAGTGCGCGACGTTCATCCAACCCATTACGGGCGCGTTTGTCCTATCGAAACACCGGAAGGTCCGAATATCGGTTTAATTAACTCACTGGCCGTCTATTCCAGGGCGAACAAGTATGGTTTCTTAGAGACGCCTTACCGGAAAGTGGTCGACGGTAAAGTGACCGATGACATCGATTATTTGTCGGCTATCGAGGAAGGCCAATACGTTATTGCCCAGGCTAATGCGACATTAGACGGTGACGGCAGGCTCATCGACGAACTCGTGTCTTGCCGTCATCAAAACGAATTCACGCTTTCCGCAACCGAGCGTATTCAGTACATGGACGTTTCGCCCAAACAGATCGTGTCAGTTGCGGCGTCTCTTATTCCGTTTCTGGAGCACGATGACGCGAATCGCGCGCTCATGGGTTCAAACATGCAGCGTCAAGCCGTACCAACACTGCGTACGGAAAAACCGCTGGTCGGAACGGGAATGGAGCGCAGCGTTGCGATCGACTCAGGTGTAACCGTAGTGGCCAGTCGCGGTGGGTTAGTAGATTCCGTCGATGCGAGCCGGATCGTCGTGCGCGTCAACGACGAGGAAACGGTTGCTGGTGAAGCGGGTGTGGATATATATAATTTAACCAAATATACGCGCTCAAACCAGAACACCTGTATTAATCAACGGCCATTGGTGAAGACGGGAGACATTATTGCGCGAGGCGATGTGTTAGCAGACGGCCCCTCTACGGACCTGGGCGAGTTGGCATTGGGTCAAAACATGCTTGTCGCCTTTATGCCCTGGAACGGTTATAACTTTGAAGACTCGATACTTATCTCTGAGCGGGTCGTTCAGGAAGACCGTTACACGACGATTCATATCGAGGAGCTGACGTGCGTTGCTCGAGATACCAAGCTTGGATCTGAAGAAATTACCGGTGATATTCCCAATGTCGGTGAAGGCGCTTTGGCGAAATTGGACGAATCCGGAATTATATACATCGGTGCAGAAGTGGTGTCCGGGGATATTCTCGTAGGTAAGGTCACGCCAAAAGGGGAGACCCAACTTACGCCCGAGGAAAAACTTCTTCGAGCGATCTTTGGTGAGAAAGCCTCTGACGTTAAAGACACCTCATTGCGGGTACCGACCGGGATGAATGGAACCGTTATTGACGTTCAGGTTTTTACCCGCGACGGTGTGGAAAAAGATCAGCGGGCATTATCCATTGAAGAGGCCGAAATGGCCAGCGTCAAGAAAGACTTGAACGACCAATTACGAATACTCGAAGACGATATCTATCACCGAGTTGAGAAGTTGGTCGTTGGCAAAGAGGCGGACGGTGGGCCTGGCGGTCTCGGCGCGGGTGTAACCGTCGCTAAAGTCCACTTAGGGGAGGTACCGCGTGAAAGTTGGTTTGAGATTCGACTCAAGAGTGATGATGCCAATGCGCAGTTGGAACAACTCGGAGAGACTATAAAACTACAAGAGGCCGAATCGCAGAAGCGCTTCGAAGAGAAAAAGGCTAAGCTCTCCGCCGGTGATGACCTCGCGCCGGGCGTGCTGAAAATGGTCAAGGTATATTTGGCGGTTAAACGGCGGGTGCAACCAGGCGACAAAATGGCTGGGCGTCACGGTAACAAGGGGGTGATCTCTCGTATCGCTCCGATGGAAGATATGCCGTATATGGCAGACGGTACCCCCGTGGATATCGTTTTAAATCCGCTCGGTGTTCCTTCGCGAATGAACGTTGGCCAGGTTTTGGAAACGCACCTTGGTTGGGCTGCAAAAGCGCTGGGATTAAAGATCGGGCACATGCTCGAAGAGAATAGGTCCGTAACGGATCTTCGGGAGTTTCTCGATAAAATCTATAATCAAAGTGGTAAAAAAGAAGATTTGCCCTCCCTTACCGACGACGAAGTCCGTGAGTTAAGTGAGAACTTGCGAAGAGGTGTGCCCATGGCCACACCGGTATTCGATGGTGCGAACGAGGTCGAGATTAAGAACATGCTTAAACTTGCGGGATTGCCGGATTCTGGGCAAACCGCACTGCACGATGGCCGTACAGGTGACCCCTTTGAGCGTCCTGTTACGGTCGGATACATGTATATGCTAAAGCTCAATCACCTTGTCGATGACAAGATGCACGCGCGTTCGACGGGACCTTACAGCCTTGTGACGCAGCAACCGCTGGGCGGTAAGGCACAGTTTGGAGGTCAGCGTTTCGGAGAAATGGAAGTGTGGGCCTTGGAAGCCTACGGTGCGGCGTATACGTTACAAGAAATGCTCACCGTTAAGTCGGACGACGTGGGTGGTCGTACCAAGATGTATAAGAACATCGTAGACGGCGATCATCGAATGGAGGCAGGTATGCCAGAGTCTTTCAACGTATTGTTGAAGGAAATTCGGTCGCTAGGCATCGATATCGAGTTGGAGCATGATTGATATGGGCGCAGGGATCTCAAGTAAGGCTCTATTCTGAATCCGAATTTTTATAGGAGAGATACCGTTGAAAGACCTACTAAACCTGTTAAAACAGCAAGGACAACTGGAGGAATTTGATGCAATTCGCATCGGTCTGGCGTCGCCGGAAAAGATTCGTTCGTGGTCCTACGGTGAGGTCAAGAAACCGGAAACGATTAATTACCGTACGTTTAAGCCTGAAAGAGATGGCTTGTTCTGCGCAAAAATTTTCGGCCCCGTTAAGGACTATGAATGCTTGTGCGGAAAGTATAAGCGGTTAAAACACCGCGGTGTGATCTGTGAAAAGTGCGGTGTGGAAGTCACCTTGGCGAAAGTCCGGCGTGAGCGTATGGGGCATATCGACTTGGCAAGCCCGGTCGCGCACATTTGGTTTCTCAAATCACTTCCGTCTCGCATGGGATTGTTGCTCGATATGACATTACGCGATATCGAGCGGGTGTTGTATTTCGAAGCCTTTGTGGTTATCGACCCGGGTATGACGCAGCTGGAACGAGGACAGCTTTTGTCGGACGAGCAATATTTGGATGCTATCGAAGAGTATGGGGATGAGTTTGACGCACGCATGGGTGCCGAGGCCGTGCTCGAATTGCTCAATAGCCTCGACCTAAAGACTGAGGTGGCCAAGATCCGAGAAGAGATCCCTAAAACGGGCTCCGAAACAAAGATCAAGAAGTTCAGCAAACGCCTCAAACTGATGGAGGCGTTTCTAGAGTCGGGCAACAAGCCTGCGTGGATGATACTGACTGTGTTACCCGTGTTACCTCCGGAGTTGCGACCCCTTGTTCCGTTGGATGGCGGGCGCTTCGCCACCTCTGATTTAAACGATTTGTATCGGCGCGTTATCAATCGAAACAATCGCTTAAAGCGGCTGCTTGATCTTAACGCTCCCGACATTATCGTTCGTAACGAGAAACGCATGCTCCAGGAGTCGGTGGATGCGCTGCTTGACAATGGTCGTCGAGGCAAAGCAATTACAGGCTCCAATAAACGCCCATTGAAGTCTCTGGCGGATATGATCAAGGGTAAGCAAGGCCGTTTTCGCCAAAATCTCCTAGGTAAACGTGTGGATTACTCGGGCCGGTCCGTGATTGTTGTGGGCCCGACTCTGAAATTGCATCAGTGTGGTTTGCCTAAAAAGATGGCATTGGAGCTGTTTAAGCCATTTATATTTAGCAAATTAGAGTTACGGGGTCTTGCGACCACGATAAAGGCCGCCAAAAAGCTCGTGGAGCGAGAAGGTCCGGAGGTCTGGGATATTCTCGAAGAGGTTATTCGTGAGCACCCGGTGTTACTGAATCGGGCGCCGACCTTGCATCGCTTAGGAATTCAAGCGTTTGAACCGGTATTGATCGAGGGTAAAGCGATTCAATTACATCCTCTGGTATGTACAGCGTTTAACGCCGACTTTGACGGTGATCAAATGGCCGTGCATGTCCCGCTTTCGCTGGAAGCGCAGCTTGAGGCCCGTTCGTTAATGATGTCGACCAACAATGTGTTGTCTCCGGCCAATGGCGAACCGATAATCGTCCCGTCTCAGGACGTGGTGCTCGGCCTTTACTTCATGACCCGTGAGCGCGTTAATGGAAAAGGCGAAGGCAGTATTTTCACGGACATTGCCGAGGCGCGTCGCGCCTACGATACGGGTATCGCAGACCTGCAGGCGAAAGTAAAAGTACGTATTAGCGAAGTCGTTGTCGATGAAGCGGGTGAACGCCGCGCGTCGCGAAGGGTGGTAGACACTACCATCGGAAGGGCGTTGTTGTCGGAAATTCTCCCTGAGGGCATGCCTTACGAATTAGTCAATCAGGACATGACAAAGAAAACAATTTCGCGCCTCATTAACACCTGTTATCGCCAGTTGGGTTTGAAGACGACCGTTATCTTTGCCGACCAGCTCATGTACACGGGTTTTGCGTATGCGACCCGCGCGGGCGTGTCCATCGGCGTCGATGATATGGTCGTACCCGGAGAGAAATCCGACATCATAGGCTTGGCCGAAAAACAAGTCAAAGAGATCGAGAATCAGTATACCTCCGGGCTGGTAACCAATGGCGAACGTTATAACAAAGTAATCGACATCTGGTCACATACAAATGACCAAGTCGCCAAGGCGATGATGGATAAACTGGGTACGGATCTCGTCTCTGATGCCAAGGGAGAACAGGTTGAGCAGGCTTCATTTAATTCCATTTATATGATGGCGGATTCAGGGGCGCGGGGTAGCGCCGCCCAGATCCGACAGTTGGCCGGTATGCGCGGCCTGATGGCTAAGCCCGATGGTTCGATAATTGAAACGCCGATTACTGCCAATTTTCGCGAAGGCTTAGACGTTCTGCAGTACTTTATCTCGACTCACGGCGCGCGGAAAGGACTCGCGGATACGGCGCTAAAGACGGCTAACTCGGGTTACCTGACGCGCCGATTGGTTGATGTCGCCCAAGATTTAGTCGTCACAGAAGAAGACTGTGGTACCGCTGAAGGCTTGGAAATGATGCCTCTGATCGAAGGGGGCGACGTTGTCGAGCCGCTACGGGAGAGGGTCTTGGGTCGCGTGGTTGCTGAGGACGTAATGATGCCCGGCAGCGAGGCTGACGTCGTATTGGCGGCAGGGACGTTGCTGGATGAACAATGGGTCGACCGCTTGGAGGAGATGAGCATCGATCGCATTATGGTGCGTTCTCCCATCACCTGCCAGACCCGCTGGGGAATTTGCGCGTCGTGCTATGGGCGTGATTTGGCCCGGGGGCATCTTGTCAATATTGGCGAATCCGTGGGCGTGATTGCTGCCCAGTCCATTGGTGAGCCGGGCACGCAGTTGACCATGCGTACGTTCCATATCGGTGGCGCCGCCTCACGGTCAGCGGCGGCGAATAGCGTTCAACTGAAAACGAAGGGAACGGTGCGGCTTCACAATATAAAACTGGTGCAGAATACCGACGGCAATAACGTCGCCGTGTCACGTTCTGGTGAGCTGATGTTGGTTGACGAATACGGCCGCGAACGGGAGCGCTATAAGATTCCCTATGGCGCGGTCTTGACCGTAGGTGAGGGTGATGGCGTCGAAGCGGGACAATTGGTTGCCGCATGGGATCCCCACACTCACCCGGTGGTCACGGAGGTGGCGGGATTGCTTAAGTACAGTGATTTCGTCGACGGTGTCACGGTACAACGTTACACAGACGAAGTGACGGGGCTGAGTAGTTTGGTTGTAACGGATCCAAAACAACGTGGTGCCACCGCAAAGGACCTGCGGCCCATGGTGAAATTGGTTGCCGAGAACGGCGAAGGTCTCTGTATTGCCGGCACAGACATTCCTGCCGTCTATTATTTGCCTTCTGGCGCGATTGTAACCTACGAAGATGGCGCGCACGTCGGGGTTGGTGACGTTATTGCCCGTATTCCGCAGGAAAGTTCAAAAACACGAGATATCACGGGTGGTTTGCCGCGTGTTGCCGACTTGTTCGAGGCGAGAAAACCCAAAGATCCGGCGATTCTCGCCGAAGTATCAGGAACAGTCGGTTTCGGGAAGGAGACAAAAGGTAAGCGGCGTTTGGTAATAACGGGCAAGGAAGGCGAGCGTTACGAGGAGCTGATTCCTAAATGGCGTCATGTTACGGTGTTCGAAGGCGAACACGTCGAGAAAGGCGAAGTAATCGCCGATGGTGCGCCGACTCCGCACGATATATTACGATTGCTAGGGGTGGATGCGTTGGCAAACTATATCGCCAATGAGGTGCAAGACGTATACCGTTTACAAGGCGTGAAGATCAATGATAAGCACATCGAGGTGATTGTGCGTCAGATGCTGCGTAAGATCGAGGTCACCGATCCCGGCGAAACCAAATTTCTGAAGGGTGAGCAGGTTGAGTGGCCACGAGTCTGGGAAGAAAACGAGTTGGTGGAGGCTCAAGGTAAGGAGCCAGCGAAGTTCGAGCCGGTATTATTGGGCATTACCAAGGCATCTCTGGCGACAGAATCGTTTATTTCCGCCGCCTCTTTCCAAGAAACCACTCGCGTATTAACGGAGGCCGCAGTAAGCGGCAAGGCGGATGATCTTCGCGGGCTTAAGGAAAATGTAATTGTCGGGCGCCTCATTCCTGCGGGAACGGGATTGGCCTACCACGGGGAACGCCGCCGCAAGCGTAGCGAAGTGGCTAAAATCGCGCAGGTTCCGCAAGAAGAAGCGCCAACAACGGCACCGTCTACTGAAGACGTGGAAGAGGCGCTTAGTAAGGCGCTAAACGTGGAGGTATAGCTGAGTCTAGCGGAAGATCGTCCGATATGAGCGGCTCCGCGTTGCCCCCCAATCATCAGCAGGAGTGGGTGGCGAGGGGCCGTTTCTTCGGCTTGTCATGGTGCATTTTCTAAAGTTTTCGATTTTGCTTGACAGGCAAGGGAATTCCACACTAAAATCTCTGCGCTCTAGGCAGTTCACCCTAATTTATTCCTTGACTGTCACATCTGCGATTTAAGCGTTCAACCGTTTTAAGCCGCTGACTTTTCAGTAAAAACCACTGTCAGCGTGCTCATTAATGGGGGACGCTTAACTTTATTCTGGCCGGGGGAATTTGATGGCTACAATTAATCAACTGGTACGTAAACCACGAGTTCGGCAAAAAACGAAAAGCAATGTCCCGGCGTTGGAAAGTTGTCCGCAAAAGAGAGGCGTTTGTACCCGCGTATATACGACGACACCGAAAAAACCGAACTCGGCGTTACGTAAAGTGGCCCGCGTTCGTCTAACGAACGGCATGGAGGTCACTACGTATATCGGTGGTGAAGGTCATAATTTGCAAGAGCACTCCGTCGTGCTAATTCGCGGGGGGCGTGTTAAGGATTTGCCGGGTGTGCGTTATCACACCGTGCGCGGGAGTCTCGACGCATCAGGTGTTAGCGCGCGTCGCCAGGGCCGCTCAAAGTACGGTGCAAAGCGGCCAAAAGGCTGACGTTCGCGCGAGTATTTGTGCACCTGCAGTCGATTTATATATATTTTTGTTAGGGACGTAGTCATGTCGAGAAGACGAGTTACAGCCAAGCGGCCCATATTGCCAGACCCGAAATTCAGTAACGAACATGTTGCGCGGTTTGTCAATATTATCATGAGAAGCGGCAAGAAGTCGGTGGCTGAGCGAATAGTGTACGGAGCCTTCGATCAGGTCGTGGAGAAGATTAAGCAGGATCCCTTGGAGGTGTTTAATCGGGCGCTAGAAAATGTCCGACCTGTCGTTGAGGTGAAGTCTCGGCGAGTTGGTGGAGCGACATATCAGGTTCCTGTGGAAGTGCGGCCGGAACGGAGAAATACGCTGGCGATGCGTTGGTTAGTGGATGCCGCCCGTACACGCGGTGAGAAGTCCATGCCATTGCGTCTGGCTGGCGAGCTTATGGAAGCATCTGAAAAGCGTGGCGCCGCGGTAAAGAAGCGAGAAGATACGCACCGTATGGCGGAGGCGAACAAGGCGTTCGCTCATTATCGCTGGTAACAGTGCGAGAAAAGATCGACTGAGAGTTTGAGGTTTTAGCAGTGGCACGTAAGACACCCATCGAGCGCTATCGCAATATCGGTATTATGGCGCACATTGACGCCGGTAAAACGACGACGACTGAGCGCATTTTGTATTACACCGGTCTTTCCCATCGCATCGGCGAAGTGCACGATGGCGCTGCAACCATGGACTGGATGGAGCAAGAGCAGGAGAGAGGGATCACTATTACCTCAGCGGCGACGACCTGTTTTTGGCAGGGGATGGAGCAGCAATTTCCAGAACATCGTATCAACATCATCGACACGCCTGGACACGTGGATTTCACGATTGAGGTGGAACGCTCGCTACGCGTTTTGGATGGCGCGTGCGCTGTATTTTGTGCCGTAGGGGGCGTCGAGCCGCAGTCGGAGACGGTATGGCGGCAAGCTAATAAGTACGGCGTTCCACGCATGGCGTTTGTGAATAAAATGGATCGTTCCGGCGCCGATTTTCTACGCGTGGTTGGTCAAATTGAAGAGCGATTGGGCGCCAACCCGGTGCCGGTTCAGCTTCCGATAGGCGCCGAAGAGGGTTTTAAAGGCGTCGTCGACTTGATTCGAATGAAGGCGATATTCTGGGACGAGGCTAGTCAGGGAATGACGTTCGAAGAACGCGATATTCCCGACGAAATGCGTGCGGAATGCGAAGAGTGGCGCGAAAAGATGGTTGAAGCTGCCGCCGAGGCCACCGAAGAGCTCACGGAGAAGTACTTAGAGGAAGAGAATCTCACGGTAGAAGAGATTAAAACAGGGCTGCGCATGCGCACTTTGAACAATGAAATAGTTCTCGCGCTGTGTGGATCGGCGTTTAAGAACAAGGGTGTGCAAGCCATGTTGGACGCTGTTGTCGAGTTTATGCCGGCGCCTTCCGACGTGCCTGCCATAAAAGGTATTTTAGACGATGCTCAAGAGTCCGAAGGGGTCCGCCCCTCCTCTGACGATGAGCCGTTTGCTGCGTTGGCGTTCAAGATCGCAACAGACCCGTTTGTTGGTAATCTGACCTTTTTCCGTGTGTATTCGGGCATATTGAACTCTGGTGATACTGTCTACAACCCTGTCAAAAGCAAGAAAGAGCGCATCGGGCGTATCGTCCAGATGCACTCCAATAGCCGCGAAGAAATTAAAGAGGTACGAGCCGGTGACATCGCTGCCGCGGTTGGACTAAAGGCCGTAACGACAGGGGATACGTTGTGTGACGTAAACAATATAATCACTTTGGAAAGAATGGAGTTCCCTGAGCCGGTGATTTCTGTAGCGGTCGAGCCTAAGACTAAAGCGGATCAAGAAAAAATGGGTTTGGCGCTGAGTAAGTTGGCGGCGGAAGATCCGTCGTTTCGGGTGCACACTGACGAAGAGTCCGGCCAGACCATAATTTCGGGCATGGGTGAGTTGCACCTAGAGATAATTGTTGATCGCATGAAGCGAGAATTTAAGGTGGAAGCCAACGTAGGTGCCCCCCAAGTGGCTTATCGCGAGACGATTCGTTCGGCGATCGAGCAGGAAGGGAAGTTCGTCCGCCAATCGGGTGGCCGTGGTCAATATGGCCACGTGTGGTTGCGGATCGAGCCCCTCGAGCCGGGCGAGGGCTATGAATTCGTCAACGAGATCGTCGGTGGTGTTGTACCCCGCGAATATATTCCGGCCGTCGATAAAGGCGTGCAGGAACAAATGGAAAATGGCGTGATTGCAGGGTATCCGGTTGTGGATGTGAAAGTGACGCTCTACGACGGCTCCTACCACGACGTTGATTCCAACGAGATGGCATTTAAGATTGCCGGCTCGATGTGCTTTAAAGAGGGCGCTAAGAAAGCGAGCCCAGTCTTGCTTGAGCCTATGATGAAGGTTGAGGTCGTTACGCCAGAGGATTACATGGGTGATGTTGTCGGCGATCTTAATCGCCGCCGCGGGATAATACAGGGAATGGATGAGTCTCCGTCAGGGAAATTAGTGCGGGCCGAGGTGCCATTGGCGGAAATGTTCGGTTATGCGACGGATTTGCGCTCGGCGACGCAAGGTCGCGCAACGTACTCTATGGAGTTCGGTCACTACAACGAAACGCCCGCCAATATCGCTGACGCGGTGATTAAGAAAACGACCTAATTAGTTTGTTCAGAATCCAAGAAGAAGGGGTATAACGGTGTCCAAGGAGAAATTTCAGCGTACGAAGCCACATGTAAATGTAGGCACGATTGGTCACGTGGATCATGGTAAGACGACGTTGACCGCGGCGATCACGAAGGTGATGGCGGAGAAGCATGGTGGCG
>CALZJI010000291.1 GCA_945787615.1 uncultured Chromatiaceae bacterium
AGCCCGATCTTGGCGTTCACCTGTACCTGGCTTATGCCGGGTAAGCGGTATTCCACGGGATCTTCAGCGGTGAGAATTTTGACTTCTGGCGTATTCAAATCTTGCAGGGCGCTGTATAAGGTTGTTGTTTTCCCGCTACCCGTGGGACCGGTAACGAGCACCATGCCGTTTGGGCTGTGGATCATCTGTTTAAAGCGCCCCCGCATCTTATCCGGCATACCGATACGGTCTAAGCCTAGAACTCCACCACTTTGATTAAGAATACGCAACACCGCGGATTCACCAAACTGCACCGGCACCGTTGACACACGGACATCAACGGCCTTGTTACGCACTTTTAGATTGAATCGGCCGTCTTGCGGCAAGCGTTTTTCTGAAATATTCAGACCGCACATTAGCTTTAGCCGCGAAATTAACGGCGTCGCCACACGGAGATCCGTGACCGTTTGAACATGGAGAACTCCATCTTGGCGCAGCCTAATTCGTAACGCTTTCTCGTCAGGCTCTATGTGGATATCGGAAGCGTTAATCTGAACCGCATCCTCCAGCATGGTATTCAAGAACTTGACGACCGGCGCTTCGGAACCATCCCCATCGATGATCTGTTGGGCCGAAACATCCGTGGCGGATTCGGCGACGCTTCCCCCCACCTCTTCGGCAAGGCCAGTGATTTCTTGCGTTCGCCGGTAATAGCGATTAAGGGTTTGGAGAAGATCACCCTCTTTGACTACCGAAAGAAACAGCGGCCGATTTAGAAGACGAACCAATTCGTCATACGCAAAGATATCGGTGGGATCCGCCATGCCCACCGTCAGTCCGTGAGGCGTATCTTCTAAGGCAACAACACGATAGCGGCGGCTATACGTCTCGGGGATAAGGTTCACAACCTCCGGCTTCAGCTTGAATTGCTTAAGGTCAATATGGGGCAGATTGAGCTGGCGTGAAAGGAAATCGGCCAGTTTACCTTCATCAAGATAACCGCTCTCGATGAGCTCGCGTCCTAATTTACGACCGCTTTTCTTTTGATTGGCAAGGGCCCGTTCCAGCTGCTCCTTAGTGATAACCTGATGAGCAGTCAATAAATCGCCAAGCCGGACCTTTTTAGGCCGTTTTGCTGCATTGGAATTTTCAACGCTTACACTCATTACCAATCCTAGTTTTCTTCCGTGTATGCCTCACACGACCCCAACTCACCGTAGACCTGCACCATCCGGGGAATGAACACGACGATACGCGAGGAGACACCAACCTTTAAGGATTATCGGAAATATAAGAGCACTTCTTAGTGTTAATTCGCGCGCAATTCCCTGGTAGTGATCAGACCCACCTGCCTGCACATGCCCGCCCCCTTGTGGTGCACCTGCCGGACCATCAACGTATTAGTGGTTTATCGTTGTTTGGCCACTAATCTCTAATCTACATTAAACGTTATTAATTAGACTCTGTTTTTAATATATATTTCTGCCAGACGAATAACCATAAGGACCTCCGTCTTTCAACGAACGATGAACCCGATCTCAGGCGCTCGACACCCTCGGCGACGGACCACGGATAGGGCATGAGCAACGTGTAGGACTATCATCTAAAATGTAATAGATTGATCCCTACACAAAAAACATAATCTGGGCTACTATTCGAGCCCAATTTCCCGGAAATGCAGCAATGACTAAGACATACAACAGTTTTAATACGGAATCCGAACTTCATGTCGAAGGTAAGACATTCAAATACCACGCGCTCCCAGCGCTAGCGAAAGCGGGTGTAGGGGATATAGAAAAATTACCTTACTCTATACGTATTTTATTGGAAAACTTGCTGCGTTACGAAGACGGTTTAGCCATCAAGAGAGACGACATCGAAGCCCTCGCCAACTGGGACGCAAAAGCAAATCCGGACCGCGAAATCTTTTTCATGCCCTCTCGGGTGCTCTTACAGGATTTTACCGGAGTACCGGCTGTGGCCGACCTTGCGGCGATGCGCGCCGCCCTAAAGCGATTAGGCGGGAATCCGGATCAAATTAATCCTTATACACCCGCGGATTTAGTGATCGACCATTCGGTGCAAGTTGACCATTACGGCAGTGGAACGGCCCTTCTCTATAACGGAATGCGGGAGTTCGAACGCAACCAAGAACGCTATCAGTTTCTGCGCTGGGGCCAGAACGCGTTTCGCAACTTCAATGTCGTGCCGCCCAACAGCGGTATTGTTCATCAGGTTAACCTGGAGTACTTGGCCCATGTCGCCATGGCCGCTGCGAAAGGCGGCGCGACGTGGGTTTACCCCGACTCGGTCCTCGGCACCGACTCCCATACCACGATGATAAACGGCCTTGGCGTTCTTGGCTGGGGTGTCGGCGGTATCGAAGCCGAAGCCGCGCTGCTGGGACAACCGAGTTCCATGCTCATTCCTCAGGTTGTGGGCTTTAAATTGGTGGGCGTGCCGGCACCCGGTTGCACCGCCACCGATATCGTCTTGACCATTACCCAAGCGTTGCGCGCCAAAGGCGTGGTGGGCAAGTTTGTCGAATTCTATGGCCCCGGCCTTGAGCACCTTAGCCTGGCCGATCGGGCCACCATTGCCAATATGGCCCCTGAGTATGGCGCGACCATGGGGTTCTTTCCTGTCGACGGACGCACCACGGGCTACCTTGAACTGACCGGGCGAGGCGAGAAAGTCGCACTGGTCGAAGCCTACTTTAAGGCACAAGGGCTTTGGTATGACAAGCATCAGCCTCTTCCGGCGTACTCCGATGAAATGGTCTTTGATCTAAGTACCGTAGAGCCTTGCCTTGCCGGCCCGGCGCGCCCTCAAGACCGTATCCCGTTGGGCGAAGTGCGCACGGGCTTTCGAAAAGCCCTGGTCAAACAGTACGAAGAAGAAGCCTCTTCATTTGAAAAAGAGGACATGACCCGTTGGATAAGCGAAGGCGGCAGCCCTGTGATGATCGCCCCGGAGTTAGCCACCAGCCATCCCGACGAAGAAATGGATGTCTTTGGAACCTGCATCCCCGTGCGCCAGCCCGACGGCGTCTCTTATGGCCTCTGCCATGGTTCCATTGTGATCGCCGCAATCACCAGTTGCACCAATACCTCAAATCCATCCGTGCTCATAGCGGCTGGGTTGGTTGCGAGAAGAGCCGTGCAGCGCGGCTTACAAACGAAACCCTGGGTTAAGACGAGCTTGGCGCCCGGTTCTAAAGTCGTCACCGATTATCTCGCCGACGCGGGCCTCATGCCCTATTTAGAAGCTCTGCGTTTCCATCTCGTAGGCTATGGATGCACCACCTGCATCGGCAACAGCGGCACCCTACCCTACCATTTACACAAAGCGATTCAAGTGGGCGACCTCGCCGTAGCGTCGGTGTTATCCGGCAATAGAAATTTCGAAGGCCGCGTTAATCCCTTGGTACGCGCCAACTACTTGGCTTCACCACCGCTGGTGGTCGCCTACGCCATCGCTGGTAATATCAATATTGATCTATCTCGCGACCCACTGGGTGTAGACCCCAACGGAGAATATGTGTACTTACACGACATATGGCCTTCTCGTGAAGAAATCGACGCGCTCGTCAGTAAATACGTGGTTTCGGATCACTATACGCGCAACTACGCCAATATTTTTACGGGCAGCAAAGAATGGAATCTCATCGACACGCCGGAAGGCGACTTGTTTCAATGGGACGACAAGTCGACTTATATCAAACAACCGCCGTTCTTCGATGAAATGTCGGCCAGCCCCGAACCGCTCGTGGACATAAAAGGCGCGCGTGTCCTCGCGTATCTGGGCGATTCGGTCACCACTGACCATATTTCGCCCGCCGGTGCCATACAAAAAGACAGCCCGGCGGCAACATACCTTAATGCGCAAGGCGTGTCGGCGAAGGATTTCAACTCCTACGGCTCCCGACGTGGCAACCATGAGGTTATGGTGCGGGGCACCTTTGCCAACATCCGGCTCCGCAACAAGTTGGTCCCGGGCGTAGAAGGTGGATATACCCGCCATTTTCCCGACGGACAACGCATGTCGATTTACGACGCGGCGTCGCATTACAACGCTCAGAGCGTCCCCACCATCGTTATTGCGGGCAAGGAATACGGAACCGGCTCTTCCCGTGACTGGGCTGCCAAGGGCCCGAAACTTCAAGGAATTCGCGCCGTGATCGCCGAAAGCTTTGAACGTATTCACCGCTCCAATCTGGTCGGTATGGGGCTCTTGCCGCTGCAATTTTTACCCAATGAATCAGGCGAAACACTGGGGCTGAGCGGCGAAGAGACCTTCGATATTGAAGGGTTAGCGTCGCTTACGCCAGGGCAACAGCTACAGGTTAATGCGACAACGGCGGACGGCGGCACCAAGTCATTTAAGGTCACGTGCCGTATCGATACGCCCAACGAGCTCGAGTATTTTCGTAACGGGGGGATTTTGCCGTACGTGTTACGTCAATCACTGCGCGCCGGGTGAATAACCGACTTTTCTCTGCCGTCTCGCGGCGATGCGGGCTGGGCGCGCCGTAACAGGCGCGCCATTACTGAGCAGACATTTATGCATTTACTTATGGACCATACTCAATGCATAAGAAAAACCTCATACCTACTGCATTGTGTAGCGTTTTTCTGATAATATTTCTTGATAACGTTAGTGCAGTACGGACTCCTAATCTATAAATCAATAACATAGAGTCTTACCCTATCATTTTTGATCCAAGGATCGAATAGTTAATTTAAGGATTACAACGGATGGTCTCTGGAGGGAGAGTCGTATGGCGCGCCCTGCCCCCTCTCCATATCTCGGACGAAGAGAGAGTCATCCCCAACAACGAGCGTGACGAGAATTATGTGCGATGTACGCCCTTCGAAATACTTAGCCCCTTTCGCAGCCCTGATCATGGGCGTGTCCCTAGGGCAAATCTCCGATAATGTTGCTTGGGCGGAGGAATTTACGGTTACCGTATTTGAGGACGGGGCAGACGGCACCTGTGACTCCGATTGTACGCTGCGCGAAGCGATTATTGCGGCGAATGAGAACGCCGAGAACAATAATACGATCATATTGCCCGAGGGAACGTACACGCTGTCAATTCGGGGAGTCGAAACCAGGAACGAGGGGGAAAACCTGATTGAGTCCATTGGCGGCAGTACAGTCAAACATGAAGACGCTTCGATCGGAGATCTCGATATCGAGAAAAACCTTACCCTGATTGGGGCCGATCAGAGCACAACGATTATCGATGGAGGCAATACCGGTGCCGTCGATTTGAAAAACCGTATCTTTGAAATCTACTCTCCCAACAACATAGACCGGGCAACGGTCGATATCAGCAATATCACAATCCAAAACGGCGCCGTCCTTGCCGACAACGGTGGCGCATTCGCTAACGGGCCCCTCGGCCTGGTGACGTTAACGAATGTCACCGTAAAAGATAGCTCCACCACCAATGACAACGCCGGCGAATTAGGGCTAGGAGGAGGCGTTTATAACGCGGGAATCATGACTATCGTCGACGGGACCATTTCCGGCAATGACGCAGACGTCAACCAGGTACAGCAACAAGCGCGTTTTGGCGGTGGCGGTATTTACAACGACGACACGGGCACGATGACACTCCGCCGCACACAAGTAAGCGGAAATTCAGCGACCAATAGCGCGTTGTTTAGCGGAAACGAATCGAGCAGCCAAAGCTTTGCTACGGGCGGCGGTATCCTCAATGTAGGCGAATTGGTCATACGCGACCAAAGCACTATCGGTGGCTCTGGCGCCGACGATGCTAATCGGAGCTTCAGTGGCGGGGGCGTTTCCAATATCGGGGGCTTCATTACCATCACCCAATCGACGATTACCAACAACTCAACCTTCGATGCGCCAATAGCTGATCTTGAAGCGGGCCGAGCAGGCCGAACCGGTGGCGGATTCCACAGCCAAAACGCGGGGCAAAATCGCGGTAACGTGCTCATCACCGCGACAACGATCAGTAACAACTTCTCCCACGCCCAAGGTGGAGGCCTCTTCAACTCAGGCTCTCCATTAACGATCACCCATAGCACCATCAATAACAACACGGGCCGTTTTATTGGGGGCGGTCTGTCAAACGTGGGCAGCATACCGGCGGAAATCACCAATAGCACAATAGCCTTTAATCGGTCTTTCGACGAAACCGCAACGGAAATTAAAACCGATATAAATAACGTGCCTAGGGGTGGCGGTATTTTTACGAGCAGCCGCGTGAACCTCAACGCGGTGACAATCGCCGGCAACACTGCAACGAACGAAGTTGAACAGGTCGGCCTCGGTGGCCAAATCTTCGTGCAAGACAACTCGGATGACGGCCGCAGCGTCACACCGCAGCTTACTTTTACCAACACCATCATTGCGCACGCGCAGAGTGATGACATTGAAGCAGCCAATAACTGTGGCGGGGCGACTGAATTTATTGTCTCGAACGATTTTAATATCGACACGGGAAACAGTTGTAGCTTCGATCGCTCCAGCGATAAAAACGGGTCCACGACGTTCGACGACGAAGGGGATGTGGTAAGCGTAACTCCCTTAGACGTCCTTCTAGATAGCCAATTACGCGTTAACCAGGGGATTGAAGGTACAATCCCGCCGACGGAAACTTTAGCGATTCTCGACGGGAGCCCTGCAATTGATATGCGCGATTTAAACGGCTGTCCGGCCCGCGATCAACGCTACTTCGTCCGTACCAACCGTTGCGATGCCGGGGCGTTTGAAGTTAACGCAGAGGAAAGTAGTTCAGCCCTCACAGACTTGAAAATCTCGTTAACCGAGGACAACGACCCGGTGGACGTAGACACGCAGCTGACCTACACCATCACTGTCGTTAACATCGGACCGGATGACGCAGAAGCGGTTGACGTTACTATTAATTTACCCAGCAGCCGTATTGATGCGGAAGCGTCTGTGCTAATCCTGGAAAACAATTTGGGCGCATGCACCAACACGAACAGCACTACAATCGTATGTGCCGATATTGGAACAATAGCCGATGGCGACACCAACCGCTTTCCGGCATTTGACACCGTAAGGATTTCGGTTACGATCACTCCGAGAGAAACCGCCACACTGAGCACCACGGTGACTGTAACATCCGCCGATCCTGCATCAGACTATTTCGCCGACAACAACCAAGCAACAGAAACAACGGCCGCGATAGTCCGTAGCGTTTTTGATAACGGTGGCGTTGATTTCGCAGCAAGTAATAGCTCGGGAAGCGGCTCGTTGGCACCGTTGATGCTGTTGATGTTGCTGATACCGCTGGTTGCGCGTCGTACAGGTGGAGGGCGTATTTCCTAACATAAGGGCCACGGAAAAAAATAATTCTCCAACCTTGCTTGTCTTTTTGCTCAGCTTCTGCGTTACGGCAAGTGTTGCATATTCCAATATGCGCCACTTGCGGCGCCTTGAATCTGAGCAAAAATCCGGCGCAATATTTGGATAATTATTATTTTCCGCGGCCCTAACGTTCAAAGTTTAAGGGCTCGGTTTACAATAACCTCACATTTTCGGGCATTCACGTGCTCGACTGGAAAGTAATTTTCACGCGAGCCCTACGTGAGCGACATTACCGCCGTATTTACCCAAAAACGCCACTACCCCTTATCCCAACCTCAGCGCCATTTCCGCAAGCCGTCGCCCTAAAGCACGGCACAGATTTTTCTCTTCATTGCTAAACGGTTGTTTGCCATCCATACCGGATACATGGCTCGCTCCATAGGGAGTGCCGCCGGTTGTTGTATGAATTAAATCGGTTTCCGTGTAGGGCAAACCGACAATCACCATTCCGTGATGTAACAACGGCAGCATCATCGAGAGCAAGGTGCTCTCCTGCCCCCCATGCATCGAAGAAGTAGAGGTAAATACCCCGGCGGGTTTACCCACCATGACTCCGCTAAGCCAAAGGGAGCTGGTGCTATCAAGAAAATATTTTAGCGAGGCGCTCATATTGCCAAACCGTGTAGGACTGCCGAGCGCCAACCCTGCGCATTCCCGCAAATCGTCGTGACTGACATACGGCGGACCTTCCTCAGGTATTTCATCCGCCGTTGCTTCGCACACCGCCGAGACTTGCGGAACCGTCCTGATACGCGCGTGCATCCCTGAAACCTCTTCAACGCCACGGGCAACCCATCGCGCCATCGATGCCACACTGCCGTGACGGCTATAATACAAGACCAATATCTCGGCCATTACTTAACCTCCTAACCTAATCTTAAACTAGATACGTTAGCAAAATCTTATGTCGTCTTGACAGACCCCGGGGCGGGTGTTACGTTGTTTCCAAATAGCGACAGCTCGTGTCATTTCTTTTTTTTACTTTGGAACAATACGATAGACCTAACCGCTAGGCTAAGGTTTGTTACGTTTATCCTAACCGGTATACCCATTAGGGTTTTGAAAACACCGCAAGGTTTGACCAAAGCGATGTGTAACATTTGTTTCCACGCTGTGAAGTTTACTTTATTGGCCTGTATTCTTATAGCCGGTTGCGCCAGCTATCCAACACAGCAAATGAGCGACGCGAGACAGGCGCTACGCGCCGCCCACGATGTCGGAGCGGATACGTACGCGCCTGATAGTCTACAAAAAGCCCAAAAACTGCTCTCCCGCGCTGAGGACCTATTAGGCTCTGGAATAGCATATAGACAAGCGAAATTCGACGCCATTGCCGCGAAGGACGAAGCAATAAAGGCGCGCAATATGGCGCTCGCTATCGCCGCGGCTAAGAATGCTGTCGGTCGAGCCGAGTCCCTGGGTGTACTCTCCACCGAAGCTCAGGAGTCCCTTCGCAGAGCGGTTGACGCAGCCAAACATGGCCAAGCTACGCTCGCGATTCAGCTTGCCAACGACGCTAAAACCCGGGCCGAGCGAGATACCGCCGCCCCTAATTAGCGGAGAAATCTTTGAGGCATGC
>CALZJI010000292.1 GCA_945787615.1 uncultured Chromatiaceae bacterium
ATTCCATGTCTGCGTTGAAACTCCTCGCAATAGTCCGGCTATTACTCGTCATTTCGCCTTGCCACGAAATGAATATGACGCACTCTTAACACCTAAATCTCAAACGCCACGGGTATAGTTTAATTCCCTGTTCAGACAGGACAGGCTGGACCACAAACCGTGACCGCACTACAAAGAAACACCTTGTTATTAAATAGTACATCCCTAACATGTCGCTCCATTTTCGGACACCGAGACTTGTATCGGGAAAATACCGCAAGTTCTTTAGTAAAATATTCGCGATCAGGCCTAATCCGCATTTCGCACACCTGATCGTCGCGATGCACAGGTAGAGAATTACAAACGACGCCGCTGTGGTTTGCCCATATCGGCCGCTCCGCGTCCACAGAATTGCATAGACCGACGTTGAACATCCCGCTCCGCGGTATGGTCCGAAGGGAGAGCCACAAGGGCGTACAAATATCACAAAAGGACAGTAAAAGTTCGAAGTGGCAGCAGCTAGCGTAACGCTACCGCATCCTCGGCAACTGCGTCCTGCGTTGCCCTACCACCTACATCCCTGTAGGCGTGCTCCCGTCCCTTAACTACGTCCATGTAGGCAACGCAGGAGGCACTTTACCAAAGAAGGTCGTTTTCGAAGGCAAAGGATCACACGCGAATGCGTAAATCCTGTGAGAATAGCGGGCTAAGGGCTCGCGTCATAATTAATTTACATTTTGGGCGTTGAGGCGCTCGCCTGGCAAAGCTACCGCGTCCTACTCTCGCCCCTTGCCTACGTCCATGTAGGCAAAGCTACCGCGTCCTCGATTGCCGTGTTCCCGACGCGATTCTACCTCCTGCGGTCACTTCGGGCTCCTGCCCTCTCATGACACTAGCACATCCATGTGCGTCGTCCTTGCAGTCGTGCTCTCGCTCCTTACCTACGTCCATGTAGGTAACGCAACCAGGCGAGATGGATCGACGTCCAAAATGTGAATTATTTTTGACGCGAGTCCTTAGCCTATAGGCTTCCCCTATTTATCCTTCGCATATTCAAAGGCGTCCGAATAGAAATGCTCGGGATCCAACCCATTGGCGACGAATGCCTCGTAGGCGGATTTAACCATAACGGGGGGACCGCTAGCATAGACGTCATAGTTTTTTAAGTCGCCAAAATCCTCTACAACAGCTTGGTGAACGTAACCCGTGCGGCCACGCCACCTGTCCTCTTCCATGGGCTCAGACAAAATCGCTGTATAGTGAACATCATTATAGTCTTTGACCCATCGCCGCGGCAGTCCATCGAGGTATAGATCGCGGCGCGCTCGCACCCCCCAATAAAAATGAATCGGTCGACTTACCCCCTCAGCTAGCGCGTGCTCGATAATTCCTTTGACTGGCGCAAAGCCGGTGCCGCCCGCCACGAAAATCATTGGGCGGCCAACGCCCTCGCGGAGGTAAAAATGACCAAAGGGGCCTTCCAGCCGTAAAACGGCTTTTTCTTTCATGAGGGAAAACACCTGCTCAGAAAAAATACCGCCTTCCACGTTACGGATGTGCAGCTCGATGAATTCGTCGTTTTCGGGGCTATTGGCGATAGAAAAACTACGTCGCTTGTTGTCTTTTAAAATCACATCGATATATTGCCCCGCGAGAAATTGCAGCCGTCCACCCGCAGGCAGCTTGAGATACAGTCGCATGACATCATGGGCTAGTGTTTCCATTTTAACTACCCGCGCGGGCATACTCCTGACCGGAATCTCTCCGCCGCTACGGATTTCTTTAATGTCTATCGTTAAGTCAGACTGCGGTTCGGCACGGCATAACAATGTCATACCTTGCTCTTTCTCGCTCGCCGTTAATGCGGCGGGATCGTAATCGAGGTGTCTTACCTCCCCATCTATAAGCTTTCCCTTACAACTGCCGCACGACCCGTTTCGACACCCGTAAGGAAGGACCAGCCCCTGTCGCAATGCGGCGTCAAGCACCGTTTCGTTGTCCTTTACGGTAAAATGGTAACCACTAGGTTGCAAACGCACTTTATAACTCACAACTCTACACCTTTACTAATACCTGAATCCCTGAGTTCATGACGGCGCAAAGCACAAACTCTTGATTCCACAGCGGTTCAAAAAATACCCGCTTAACCGATGGGTGAAGCTAAGATTTTTCGATTCCACTGTGAAACCAATATCTTGCACTCTGCATCCGCCCTGAACCCACGGATTCAGGTAATACCCCTTGAGGAGTCATCCTTTGAGCCCAGTTCTTATCATCGGCTTCGGTTACATCGGGCAAAAAGTCGCTCGTGCCGAGCTTGCCCGTGGCAGCAATGTAACTGCGCTAGTACGCTCTGAGCGCGCCACGCTGGCGGCACAAGAGCTCGGCGTTCATGTTATCCCCGGCGATCTGGACCGATCGGCCACCTTGGAAACATTGCCAACCACCGCGGCCATTATTTACTACTTCGCGCCGCCTCCCTCAGATGGGGTAACCGAACCCCGAATTCGCAATTTTATTCAGACACTTAGTCATAAAGGGCCTCCAGCCGCTATCGTCTACATCAGCACCACGGGGGTTTATGGCGACTCCGCGGGAGACTGGATCACCGAAGCAACACCAGTCAATCCCAGCCCGGATCGCTCCTGTCGTCGTCTTGACGCTGAAAACGCGCTCCGACAATGGGCGGACAACCACCCTTCCACCCGTACCATCGCTCTACGGGTTGCCGGCATATACGGACCCGCCAAGCTTCCCATCGAACGCGTCCGACGCGCTGACCCCATGGTGGACGCCCCTGAATCACCATCATACATCAATCTAATACACACCGACGACTTAGTACAAATCTGCCTCGCCGCGGCGCAGCGAGGGCGCGGCGGAGAGGTGTACAACGCCTGCGACGGACATCCCGTCACGATGATGGCTTACTTACGCACGATTGCGAAGTATTTAGATGTACCGGAACCACCCGTTATCAGCTGGTCGGAAGCTGAGAAAAAACTCAGCCCCGGGATGCTCTCTTACCTTAAGGAGTCTAGGCGAATAAGTAACGAGAAAGCGCGCGCACAATTGGGTGTCAACTTCCGCTATCCGTCCATGGCGTCGGGTATTGCCGCGATATTTAATGCGTCGCCGTAAAGGAACGCCTTAAACCGTTAACGCCGGATCCCCTTCCCTTAATCCGACCGCTGTAGGTATGTTTGTGCAGCTCAGCCGCGCCCTCTAAAACGACCGCGCGCCAAAAACGGCGGATAACGTAATAACATCTCATCACATAAAAGAAAAAAGCCACCATAGAAATGGCGGCTTTCATTGCATTGCCTCGATAAAAACGGGAGCGCTTCAGACGGCCAGGGCCGCGCGCCACCAAAGCCTCACCCAATTCCCAATGTAGCCCAGATCTCATCGACACGCCGCTTCACCTCCTCATCCATGGTAATGGGTTTACCCCACTCTCGGGCGGTTTCGCCGGGCCATTTGTTAGTGGCGTCAAAGCCGATCTTGGAGCCGAGGCCGGACACCGGTGAGGCAAAATCAAGATAGTCGATGGGCGTGTTCTCGATGATGGTGCTGTCGCGCCCTGGATCCATGCGCGTGGTGATGGCCCATATGACGTCTTTCCAGTCTCTGACATTAATATCATCATCGGTAACGATGACGAATTTGGTGTACATGAATTGGCGAAGAAACGACCAAACGCCTAACATCACGCGCTTTGCGTGACCGGGGTACTGTTTCTTCATACTGACGACCGCAAGCCTGTAAGAACAACCCTCCGGCGGCAAATAAAAGTCGGTAATTTCCGGAAACTGCTTTTGCAGGATCGGTACGAACACTTCATTGAGCGCCACCCCCAATACCGCCGGTTCGTCGGGCGGGCGGCCCGTGTAGGTACTGTGATAAATGGGATTACGCCGCTGGGTGATAGTGGTAATCGTAAACACGGGAAAGTGCTCGACCTCATTATAATACCCCGTGTGATCACCAAATGGCCCCTCGGGCGCCTCTTCTCCCGGCCCCAGGTAACCTTCCAATACGATTTCCGCGCTGGCGGGCACTGTGAGTTCATTGGTCTTACATTTAACGATCTCCGTTTTACCGCCGCGCAACAATCCGGCAAACGCGTATTCCGACAGGGTATCGGGCACTGGCGTCACCGCCCCTAATATGGTTGCCGGGTCGGCGCCTAACGCCACGGCGATGGGAAAGGGCTCACCCGAATGAGCGTGTTGCCAATCGCGAAAATCCAGTGCACCACCACGATGAGACAACCAACGCATAATGACCTTATCGGGCGCAATCACTTGTTGGCGGTAAATACCTAAATTTTGCCGCTCCTTGTGGGGGCCTTTGGTCACCACCAGACCCCAGGTGATTAAAGGGCCAGCATCGCCAGGCCAACAGGTTTGAATCGGAAACGCTCCTAAATCGACGTCATTCCCACCTCTTACCACATCTTGGCAAGGCGCGGAACTCACCACCTTGGGTGACATATTGAGCACTTGTTTGAAAACGGGTAACTTGCTCCAAGCGTCTTTCATCCCCTTAGGCGGCTCCGGCTCTTTTAGAAACGCCAGTAGCCGTCCAACGTCGCGTAAGGCGTCGATGGAATCTTGTCCCATCCCCATTGCCACACGGTGCGGCGTGCCGAATAAATTACCGAGCAAGGGAACCTCACTGCCCTTTGGATTTTCGAACAGCAACGCCGGCCCGCCTTGACGAAGCGTACGATCACAGATTTCCGTTACCTCTAGATACGGATCGACTTGCACGGAAATGCGCTTCAGCTCACCTTTCTCCTCCAACTGGGAAAGGAAATCACGCAGATCTTTGTATTTCATGGCTTAGCTTGACTCATGGATTATTATCGTTAACACGGCGTTGTGCCACGACCTACGCCGACCGCATTGTGAAGATCAACCGCGCCGGCAGGGAGGTTGACCACATGATTTATACACAGCGACCCCCCGCGCCGCACTAAAGACCATGCACTTTGTATGGATAGGCGTTTTTCCGCCAAGGTCACTCCTATCATTCTAATTTTTATAACTTTTTATAATCCAGTTTTTTTTCATCTCTTTCGAGCAAGCCCCCGAGCACCATCTACAACGCCTCGCCCAGAATTTCGTCCACAAAGTTATCCACAGCCCACGGACCGCTCAAAGAAGAACGGAATGAAGGAGTTACTACGGGGTGATTAAAAGTAGCATCAACCCTCGACACTAAGCGCTAGCGAAAAGCTGGTCTATTTTCGCGGCCATAATGAAGTCGTTCTCATGGAGCCCTTTTATCTTATGGGTAAACAACACGACGGTGACATATCCCCAGCCGAACGTGATGTCGGGATGGTGCCCCTCCTCTTCCGCCAAGCCACCCACGTTCTGAACAAAATCCAATGCGGTGACAAAATTCTTGAATTTGTAGGTGCGGCGAAGATCGTGGGCGTCCTCCGCAAGCTCCCATTCGGGAACTTCCTCGCTGTAGCGTTTCGCTTCTTCAACGGAAAGTGGCGGTATACCACCGCGACATGGAACGCATTGTTTTGCGGCTAATGACATCGTGCCGTCCTCCTCGAAGATAAACAGTCCGGGCTATTGTCGCGAATTCGGTAAGAAGATAAAACCCGAATAAAAACGCGTGACCCGCACCGCTCGCGTTAAATCTTAAACTCAGCGATCACGGGCGCATGATCAGAAGGCCGTACCCACCCCCGAGGCCCTTTGTCCACATAACTGGCGCGGCATGCCTCGCTCATGGCGGCACTCGATAAAATCAGATCGATCCTCAGGCCCATATTACGACGAAAAGCGGCCATGCGGTAATCCCACCAACTGAAGAACCCGTCTTCTCGTTCGAATAATCGAAACGTGTCACTCAACCCGAGATTACAAAGGCCAGACAACGCATCCCGCTCCTCTTCGCTACACAGCACCTGGCCTTGCCACGCCTGCGGATCGTACACATCCCTATCATCCGGTGCGATATTGAAATCACCCACCACCACTAAACGCGGATGGGCGGCTAACTGTAACTCCAAGTACGCGGACAAGGCCTCCAACCATCGCAATTTGTACTGAAATTTGTCAGAACCGACGCGCTCTCCGTTGGGCACGTAGACATTGAGAAGACGTACATCTCCGTAGCTGGCGCCGATAAAACGGCGTTGCTCGTCGTCAAATCCCGGAATGGACGTCACAATGTCACGAGCGGATCGTCTGCTGAGGACTGCGACGCCGTTATAGGTTTTTTGGCCTGCGAAAATGACTTTGTAGCCCGCTTCGTTTAACACTTCGATGGGGACGCTGTCGTCGGTCAATTTTGTCTCTTGAAGGCCGACGAGATCCGGCTGTTTGACCGCCAACCACTGTAACACTTGTTCGAGGCGTACCCGTAGCGAGTTAACGTTCCAACTGGCGATCTTCAACACGCTCAACGCAGGCTATCACTGAGACGCGATACCGCTGTGGCGCAGCAGCGCGTCAATTTGCGGTTCACGACCGCGAAACTCAACAAACAATTCCATCGGATCGCGGGAGCCCCCTTGCTCAAGTATCGTAGAAAGAAACCGCAATCCCGTATCTTTGTCAAAAATACCGTTTTCCTCGAACTGGGCGAACGCATCCGCCGACAGCACTTCCGCCCACTTATAGCTGTAATACCCCGCCGCGTAACCGCCAGCAAAAATATGCGAAAAACTGTGGGAGAAGCGATTAAACGACGGAGGATCAATGACTGCCACGTGTTGCCGCACCTCATCCAATATATCCAGAATACGGGAGCCCTGCTCCGAGTCGTACTCCAGGTGGATGCGAAAATCGAACAACGCGAATTCCAACTGCCGAACCATGTGCATGCCGGCCTGGAAATTCTTCGCCTCCATTAGCTTTTCAAACATCGTTTGCGGCAATGTTTCCCCGGTTTGGTAGTGCCCCGATATCAGATCGACGACCTCTCGTTGCCAACACCAATTCTCCATGAATTGACTGGGCAACTCCACGGCATCCCAAGGCACACCGCTAATCCCGGCAACGCTTGGATAATCGACTTGAGTCAGCATATGGTGGAGACCGTGACCGAATTCATGGAACAGGGTTAACACTTCCTCATGGGTAAACAACGCTGGATCGTCGCCAATAGGCGGAGAAAAGTTGCAGGTTAGGTAGGCAACCGGGATCTGAAGCCCTTGTTGACTGCGCATCCTCCCCATGCATTCGTCCATCCATGCACCACCGCGCTTTTGCGGCCTAGCATAAAGATCGAGGAAGAATTGCCCCCGCAAATCGCCATCAGGCCCCTTAATTTCGAAGAAACTGGCATCTTCGTGCCATGTGTCGACCCCCTCGCGCTCGGCGATCTTCACGTCATACAACCGTTCCACTAAAGAAAACATCCCCGTCAACACCCGGCTTTGAGGAAAATACGGTTTTAAGGCCTCCTGGCTAATGGAAAAATTATGCTGGCGTAGCTTTTCACTGTAAAACAACACATCCCAGGCCTCTAACTCGCCGACAGCGTACATTTCTTTTGTAAACGTTCTCAAATCGGCTAGCTCCTGCTTGGCCATGGCAAGGGAGCGCTGCGCCAAATCAGAAAGAAAGCTCATCACCTGTTCGGTCGATGCCGCCATTTTGGTCGCCAGAGAATATTCGGCGTAATTGGAAAAACCCAATAATTGGGACATCTCATGCCTTAATCCGAGCGCCGTCTCCATTAAGGGCGTGTTATCCCATTTACCGGCATGGGGTCCCTCGTCCGAGGCGCGCGTGACGTAGGCTTGATACACTTCCTCACGCAAGCTTCGATTGTCGGCGTAACTCATCACAGGGAAATAACACGGAAACTCTAAGGTCAAAAGCCACCCCTCGAGGTTCTCTCTCTCGGCGTTCTGCTTGGCGAGCGAACGCGCCGTGTCAGGCAGACCGGCTAACAACGCTTCATCGACCACGTGCTTTTTCCAGGCGTCCGTTGAATCCAATACATTCTCGCTAAACTTACTACTTAGACTGGTTAATTCTTGCACAATGGCCTTGTAACGGGCTTTCTTCTCTTCAGACAACTCAATGCCGGAAAGCCGAAAATCTCTAAGGCCATCTAAAATCACCTTTTTCTGCGCGGCCTCTAGCTTTCGAAATTCGGGCCCTTCCGCGATGGACTTAAATGCCTCGTAAAGATGTTGGTTTTGGCCCATCTCTGTGGCATATTCGCTCAATTTGGGCAGGCAGGCGTTATAGGCCGAGCGCAATTCATCAGAATTAACGACGGAGTTCATATGACCGACGGGCGACCAAACACGACTCAATCGGTCTTCCATCTCCTCTAACGGTCGAAGCAGATTGTCCCAGGCATAAGAATCGGCGCCTTCTAGCAACTTTTTTGCTTGTTCCCGGTTCACGGCGAGAAGCTGATCAATGGCCGGCTCAACGTGTCCAGGCCGAATTTGACTAAATGGGGGCAACCCCGTCATGCTTAAAAGTGGATTATCCATAACGCGTATTATCCTAAAAAATGTTGTTCAAAACTGTAATGGTGGACCTAAATTTTGTGGTAAAACCATTTAACACGACCCTAACGGTCGCGTGTAAAGGCGATTCAACGTCAAATATAGATTAACCTGGGGCAAAGCGCAGCGATGCAAATTGGAAATTTACCACGACTAGGATGCTTCTAACACAGTGGATTACGCCTCACATTCACATCCCTACGAGCAACTGACGCCCGATCGGATACTTAACGCCGTGGACGCTGTCGGGTGGCGAACGGATGGTCGCATTTTACCGCTAAACAGTTACGAGAACCGGGTTTATCAAATTGGCATCGAAGACGAGGCACCGCTTGTCGCGAAATTTTACCGCCCAGGGCGCTGGTCCGACAATGCGATTTTAGAAGAACATCGCTTTACGTTGGCGCTAAGCGAACGGGAAATCCCAGCAGTGCCACCATTAAGAACCCCAGAGGGCCAGACCCTCTTCGAACACGAGGGCTTTCGCTTTGCACTCTACCCGCGGCGTGGAGGCCGTTGGCCCAATCTCGAAACCCGCGAGCATTTGGCATGGGTGGGACGTTTTATCGGCCGTATCCATGCCGTCGGCAGTATTGAACGGTTCGCGCACCGCCCCACCCTAAACGTCGAAAGCTTCGGTTACCAGAGTTACCAATTCGTTCTCGAAAAGGGCTTCGTCCCGCAGGAGTGGCAACGTGATTACCGCGATGCCGCCGAAGCGGTGCTTCCCAGCATAGACGAGGAGTTCCAGCGCCTTGGCGACGCCGCCAACCAGCGGCTACATGGTGACTGCCACCCCGGCAACATTCTCTGGACCGAGGAAGGCGGCCCACATTTCGTGGATTTCGACGACGCCCGCAATGGGCCGGTAGTCCAAGATTTATGGATGTTGCTTGCGGGCGAACGGGAAGAAATGGCACTACAATTGACGCACCTAATTGATGGATATGAGGAGTTTCATGGGTTCGATTTTCGCCAGCTGCGCCTAATCGAACCCTTGCGCACCTTACGGCTGCTTCACTATTCGGCATGGCTGGCAAAACGCTGGAAAGACCCTGCTTTCCCTAAAAATTTCCCATGGTTTAACGAGCGCCATTATTGGCAGGAGCAAACTAATTTGCTCCGCGAGCAAGCTATAAAAATTGATCAACCGCCGCTTCAGTGCGTAGACCTGGATTGAGGGCGTGTGAAGTGGCTAAGGCCCGTCGCGGAAATGTTACCCAGGGAAGGCAAACATATTTAGTTGCGGGTGAAAGTCGCGCCGCAGAGAACTGTTCCAAACGCCGATGGCGGCTTGGCTAGTGATACTCTAGACCGGCTCCGCGTACCCGGGCCGGCGCGTGCCGGGCTCCGCCACGGCCCAGCCCCGACCCGCGCCCGCTCCGTTTCCGCCGATTCCTGCCTGGCTCACTCCTGAACTCGGGC
>CALZJI010000293.1 GCA_945787615.1 uncultured Chromatiaceae bacterium
CGCTCATGGAGCATCCCAAAGGGCTCGCGTCAAAATTAATTCACCTTTTGGGCGATGAGGCGCTCGCCTGGCAAGGCGTAAAAACGCCGGAATATAAATATCTTTCAAGTTTTTGCAACGCTACCGCGTCCTGCTCTCGCTCCTTACCTACATCCCTGTAGGCAACGCAGCCAGGCGAGATGGATCGACGTCCAAAATGTGAATTAATTTTGACGCGGGCCGTAAGCCCCGATGAAGAGTAAACGCTCACGCTTTCACGCCTAAAGGTGCTCACTTCAATAAGGAGCACGGGCACATCCGACCAGTTTCGCGTCGAATGCGCGTAGCGCGGGTATATTTGGCGTTCTATCGAATAGCGACGCGCGAACAGTTTCGTCCGATGCGTAAATGGTCCGCTATCCATGCGAGGTCGAAAATACGCCTAAACCGAGCACAGTGGATTTTGTTGCCCGTTGGTGGCCCTGAGCAACCGACCCGTGGGACTGGGTCCCGTTCCATAGCGCACAGAACCATAACGTGTTTTTGCAGAGATAAACGGAACTCTGTGCGCGCGAGGCGTGGGGAAGAGAAGGGGTTAAATGTAACCAATACAATTAGTTATGATTGCAACCTTAAATGAAACGTTAAGAATTGAGCCGCCGAGCCGCTGATAGTACCGAGTAAGCAGATTAGGAAGACCGTAGACCAGACTGAAGTTATAAACAGCGCATAAGCGGGAAATCCGCGAAATATTCTCTATATTTACAAGAGAGGTGTGCTGACAACCGCGGAGGTATGACCATGAACGCGCCGGATAACCCGCTTGGTACAGATGGGTTCGAGTTTATCGAATACACCGCCGAGGATACGCGATCCCTCGAAGCGTTATTTAAATTGATGGGTTTCACCGCGATTGCTAGACATCGATCGAAGGACGTCACTCTCTACCGACAAGGTGAGATAAACTTCATTATCAACCACGAACCATCGAGTTTCGCTCAAGCCTTCGCGAAAGTTCACGGCCCGTCTGTCTGCGCCTTTGGCATCAGGGTCAAGGACGCGCGCTTCGCTTATGAACGCCTGATCGAACTCAACGCCGAACCCTACCACGGCCACGCCGGCCCCATGGAGTTGAATATTCCGGCAATACGCGGCATTGGTGGGAGTCTCATTTATCTCATCGACCGCTACGGCGACCATTCCATTTACGATGTCGACTTCGTTCCTGTCGACGGTGCGCCAAAAGTTCCCTTTGGCGTGGGGCTGCGCTATGTGGATCACTTAACTCACAACGTTCAGTCTGGCAGAATGAACGAGTGGGCGCGCTTCTACGAACGTCTATTCGGTTTCCGAGAAATTCGCTACTTCAATATTCGGGGTGAAAATACGGGACTCAAATCCCGCGCCATGACGAGCCCTTGTGGGAAGATCCGCATACCCATTAATGAACCCTCGGACAATAAATCCCAAATACAAGAATATCTAGAGGCCTATCACGGGGAAGGGATTCAACACATCGCATTAGGCACGGATGATATTTACGCTTCCGTGGAGATGCTACGCCGAAAAGGCATAAGTCTCATGGATGTGCCGGATACCTATTATGAAGATGTGGATAGTCGGCTTCCCGGACATAGCGAAGATCTGGAACGGTTGCAAGAGAATCGCATACTCATCGACGGTGACCTCGAGCGGGAACAGGGTTTGTTGCTGCAGATTTTTACCGAGACTGTCATCGGGCCGATATTCTTCGAGATTATTCAGCGCAAGGGTAATGAAGGATTTGGCGAAGGAAACTTCCAGGCGTTGTTTGAATCCATTGAACGAGACCAACGAAAACGCGGGGTACTGTAACGATGGTTAAACGGATCTCGTTTCCACGCGTAGAGGGTATTGCCTCACGACAGGCCCACACCGACTTGCCAAATGCGTCATACGAAAGGGAGTTGGGCCATGAGGGATTCTACGGTTCCGCGACACAGATGTACCATCGTCATCCGCCAACCGGCTGGATCCGTATCGAGGGACCGTTGCGACCTCGAGCATTTGATACCGTAAAGTTAGACCGTATGTTCTCCAGTCCCTGGCAGGCAACGGAGCTTCTTCGCAATGACTTTGTCAGCGTAAGGCTGTGGTGCACGCAAGGCGACATGGACCATCTTGTGCGAAACGGTGATGGCGACGAACTCCTGTTTATACATCAAGGAAAAGGCCAACTCTACTGCGATTATGGCCACTTAGCAGTAGCGGAGGGCGACTACGTGGTGATACCCCGCGGTACAATGTGGCGAATTGAGACAGACGACGTACTGATAACGCTCATGGTTGAGGCGACCGGTGACCATTACGGTCTACCGGAGAAAGGCCTGGTCGGACGCCATGCCATCTTCGATCCGGCGATACTCGATACGCCGACAATCAACAATATGTTCAAGGCACAGCAAGCCGATAACGAAGCGAGCGTCATCGTAAAGCGCGCAAATCAGCTCACGACGATGACTTATCCGTTTAATCCTCTGGACGCCTTGGGTTGGCATGGCGATTTGATGCCCGTGCGTATCAACTGGCGCGATATTCGCCCATTAATGAGCCATCGCTATCATTTGCCACCGTCGGCCCACACGACGTTTGCGGTGCAGCGTTTTGTGGTCTGCACATTCTGTCCGCGCCCCATGGAAAGTGACCCGGGCGCGTTAAAGATTCCGTTTTTTCACAACAATGACGACTATGATGAAGTCATTTTTTATCACAAAGGGGAGTTTTTCTCGCGCGATAACATTCACCCGGGTATGATGACCCTGCATCCTTGCGGATTGACCCACGGCCCGCACCCTAAGGCCTTTGAGAAAGGCGTCAAAGCCAAACGTAAGGAGACCGACGAGGTTGCAGTAATGATCGATGCGCGAGATCCGCTCACCGTTGCGGATTCAGCGAAGAAGATCGAATGGAATGACTATGTCGATTCATGGAAAGGTTCGGGTAAATGAAGCTGGCGTCGCTTAAACGCGGAGGCCGAGACGGTACTCTGGTGGTGGTGTCGAAGGATTTAGCGCGCTACGTTATTGCCGCCGATGTTGCGGCCTCACTGCAACAGGTACTGGAAAACTGGGAACCTATGCATTTGCCATTGCAGACTTTATCCAGTCAGCTCGATGAGGGTACGCTCAAGGGTGAAGCCCTTAACATCACCGAGCTTGCGGCGCCGTTGCCGCGTGCTTATCAATGGTTGGACGGTAGCGCGTATCTTACCCATGTGGAAAGAGTGCGCAACGCGCGGGGGGCTGAAATGCCACCAAGTTTTTTAGAAGACCCTCTTATGTATCAAGGCGGCTCGGATTCCTTTCTTGGCCCTCGCGATGAAATTGTTGCTGAAAACGAGGAGTGGGGCATCGATTTTGAATCGGAAGTCGCTGTGGTCGTTGACGATGTGCTCATGGGTATCGGTGTGGAGGAGGCAGAGCCCCACATTAAGTTACTCATGCTGGTAAATGACGTCTCTTTGAGAAACCTTATTCCGGGCGAACTGGCGAAGGGTTTCGGTTTTCTACACGGTAAACCGCCGACCGCGTTTTCGCCAGTGGCGGTAACGCCCGATGAGTTAGGGAATGCGTGGCGTGGCAGCAAAGTCAACCATCCACTGGAGACGCGGTTAAACGGGCAACTGGTGGGTCGGCCCAACGCGGGTGCGGATATGCAGTTCGATTTCTCGCGACTGGTTAGTCATGCGGCTAAAACACGACCTCTGTCGGCCGGTACTATTATCGGCTCGGGCACCGTATCGAATGCTGACGTGACGGCCGGCATTTCCTGTCTCGCTGAACGTCGGGTATTGGAAATCATAGAGTCCGGGAACGCGACGACGCCATTTCTTCACTACGGTGACCGCGTGCAGATCGACATGTACGATGAAAGCGGACAGTCGATTTTCGGATCCATTGACCAAGTGGTCGGGCCATGGCGACGCTAACGCTTTACACCTACTGCCGTAGCTCCGCCGCCTACCGGGTGCGGATAGCGCTAGCGTATAAGAACCTATCCTACCACGCCCGCTACGTTCATTTAATAAAAGGCGGGGGAGAGCACAGGCAACCGGAATATATGCGGATAAATCCGCAAGGCCTCATACCCGCATTAACCGAGGACGAGGAGGTAATCACTCAATCGGTGGCGATATTGGAGTATCTCGAAGAGCGTTTTCCGGACCCGCCGTTGCTGCCGACAGGCGCATCGACACGCGCCAGCGTCCGCTCGTTTGTGCAAAGCATCGCCAGCGATATTCATCCGCTCAATAATTTAAGAGTGCTTAAGTACTTAGAAAACAGGTTAGAGGTCAATCACGAGCAACGCATGACCTGGTATTGCCACTGGATTATGGAGGGATTCGACGCCCTCGAGGAACGGCTCAACGCGTCGGAACAATTAGGAAAATACAGTTTTGGCGAGATAGTGACCATGGCGGACGTATGCCTAATCCCTCAGGTTTATAACGCCAAACGTTTTGGTTGTAATCTAGAAACGTTTCCTCGAATACAACAGATTTTCACTGATTGCATGATGCTCCCGGCCTTTCACCAGGCCGCGCCGGAGCAACAGCAGGATTTCGGAGAACCTTGAGCATCCCGGTGAGGTGTAATATGAGCAAGACAGTAAGCCCGGAAATTAAATCTTTTGCCACCGAACACCGTATTGACGGTTTAACCGCACCGTCAATACGCGCCGTTATCGACCACGAAAAAGGCTATACGGTAGAAAAGGCACAACGTTTTCTCACCTTTCAGTGTCGAATAAACGAAGAGCTGTTGACCCATCCCGTTATCACCCACAATGACTACTGCCGGTGGTTCCGTAGGGGAGAACAAAGCCATGACCAAGTTAAGGCATTCATCGTACAGTTTTCAGTGTTCTCGAACTTATTCCTGATCGCACAACTTCAAAAGATGATTAATGCCGACACCCTCGACGGTATGCGCGCATCGAAGGAAATTCTCGCCAATGAAATTGGCGTTATATTTCGCTCAGGAAAGGAAAACAGAGGAACGAGCGCGAGTACGGGCCGCGACGCAGATCCGGAATTGGTCTCCACGGAGGGAACCGTTGAGAACGGCACATTTCGGTTTCGCGCGGCGCACTTTGAATGGTTGCTACGCCTTGCGGAAAAAATGGAGCTGAGTTTTAACGATGTGGGAAAACGTAGGCACGGAACACCGCAAACACTGTACTTTTGTGACGAATTAGCGCGCCTCTATGGCAGCGAAGACTATATGACTTCCCAGGCCGCCAGTTATGCGGTGGAGAATTGGGCCGCCGCCGGGTTTTGGGACGAACTGGTGAAAGGATTTGACACGTTTAATGAACGAACCGGAGAGAAACTACCGCTTTCTTTTTTTACTTGGCATAGTCGCCTTGAAGCTCAGCACGCGGCGCATACTCAAGAAGAACTGGAAGAACTCTTTTTTACTCGGGACATCAACGAGGACGACTTCATCAAGTACGGTAGGCAGATGTTAGACGGCGTTTTGGCGTTTTGGATTGGCCTGGACGACCAACGTCGAAAAATAGCAAAGGCTTCTCTGTAGAAACACGGGCATCGCGTTATGTCAGCAATTCAGTACTTTCAAGATTACATGCCGGGAAATGTCTGTTTTGGGTGCGGAACGCGGAACGAAAAGGGTCTTCAAATTCGCAGCTACTGGCAAGACGAGATCGCCGTGTGCGACTGGCGTCCGCAGGCGCACCATCAAGGATGGGCCGAACTCACCTGCGGCGGGGTGATTGCCACCCTGATCGATTGCCATTGCATAGCAACGGCGATGGCCACCGCCATTCGAAACGAAAAGCGGGCGTTAGGCTCAGAACCACACTATTTGTTTGCTACAGGATCGCTTAACGTGAAGTTTTTGAAACCAACGCTTAACGATCGACTCATCCGCTTAGAAGCGAACGTAACGGAAGTAAAATGGGATAAAAAATACAGCGTCGCCTGTGATGTGTTCTCAGAAGGAACGAAAACGGCTGAAGGAGAAGTTATCGCTTTACGCGTATATCGCAGCGACCGACCGGACGAGGCCAGTCCCGTTTTTAGACCGAGATGACCAAGGGCAAGTTCGCTGATTGAACAGAATAGAAAGTTAGCACTTGGGGAAAGGGTAAGTCAGGACGATACCATAGGTAGGTTGAACGAGTAGTAGAGTATGGATAGAACGTTAGAAACATTCCGCCTCCGGGTTCGCGAATTTGCCGAAGCGGAGGTTGCGCCGTTGGCTGCGCAGATAGATCGGGACGACGAGATGCCGAGAGACTTATGGCGTAAGATTGGTGAGGCTAAACTCATGGGTATTACTATCCCTAAACCGTTTGGCGGCGAAGGAATGTCTTACCTTGCTCATGTTATCGCCACCGAAGAGCTGTCTAGAGCGTCCGGCACGGTGGGTTTTGCTTATGCGGCGCATTCCAATATTTGTCTTGATAACCTGTTTAAACACGGCAACGAACAACAACGGAAAAAGTATGTTCCCGGATTGCTTTCGGGCGAGTATATTGGCGCGTTAGCCATGTCCGAGCCCAACGCCGGCTCTGACGTCATCGGCTCGATGTCGTGTCGGGCAGAGAAAACGGATAACGGCTGGATTGCCAATGGCACCAAGAAATGGATAACCAACGGCCCGGACGCGGACGTGTTCATTGTCTACATGCGTACGGCGCCGGCAGAGCAGGGGTCTCGCACTATCACGGCCTTTCTCCTCGAGAAGGGGGCGAAAGGTTTTCGCACCGGGCCCAAAAAAGACAAGTTGGGTATGCGAGGGGCTGGGAACTGTGAACTTTATTTTGAGAATTGCGAAATACCCGATAGCCACGTTCTGGGAGAAATCAATCGCGGCGTATCCGTACTCATGAGCGGGCTCGACTCGGAGCGATTGATTCTCTGTGGCGGTCCCTTGGGATTGATGCAAGCCGCCTTGGACCTCGTCACGCCGTATCTGCATCAACGCAAACAGTTTGGTCAACCCATCGGAAATTTTCAAATGATGCAGGCCAAAGTTGCGGATATGTATACGCAATTCAAAGCGGCACAGTCACTGGTTTACCGCGTCGGCGAAGAATTTGACAACAACCCGGGACGCGGGAGAGATGCCGCGGCCAGCTGTTTATTTGCCTCTCAAGCCGCCACTCAACTTGCCCTCGATGCGATCCAAATCATGGGAGGGCGCGGTTATATGAACGAGGAGCTGCCGGGGCGTCTATTGCGGGATGCCAAAATCTATGAAATAGGCGGAGGAACCAACGAAATACGGCGTATTATTATCGCGCGGGAATTGCTCAAAGCGAGCAAACCGGCCGCGTAATTGGTCTTTTCACTCACCCAATAAGGAACGTTATTATGGCCTCAAGTCAACAACGTTCAGTCAGGCAAGACGATGCCGTGATTGTCGCTGCACAGCGTACGCCCATAGGCTCGTTTCTTGGCACGCTTTCGCCGGTGGCGGCTACGGATCTTGGTGCAGTTGCTATAAGCGGGGCGTTGAACCAATGCGATCTGGCCGGAGATTCCATCGACGAAGTACTCATGGGCTGTGTGTTGCCCGCGGGCTTAGGTCAAGCACCCGCGCGTCAAGCGGCCCTTAAAGCGGGGTTACCGCAGTCAGTGGGGTGTACGACAGTTAATAAAGTGTGCGGGTCGGCCATGAAGGCCGTGATGATAGGGTATGACCTTTTACTTTCCGGCGGTGCCGATGCGGTTATCGCTGGGGGTATGGAATCCATGAGTAACGCGCCCTATTTGATGCCGAAAGTACGTAGCGGTCTTCGCGTTGGTCATCACCGGTTGATCGATCACATGTTCTTCGATGGTTTAGAAAACGCCGAGGATAACGCGTTAATGGGTTGTTTCGCGGAACGTTGCGCCAGGCAATATGCCTTTAGCCGAGAGCGACAAGATGCGTACGCGATAGAATCGGTGCAACGCGCCGTGCAAGCCATTGGCTCCGGTGTGTTCAGCGAAGAAATCGCACCCGTGACCGTTAGTTTATCAGGGGATCTAGTCGAAAACGACGAGCAGCCCTTTAAATGTAAGATTGACAAGGTGGCGAAGTTAAAGCCAGCGTTTGACCGCGACAACGGTACCGTTACGGCCGCAAACTCGTCGTCTATCTCCGACGGTGCGGCGACGGTGATACTGATGACCAGGGAGCGTGCGGCGCAATTGAACATAACACCCTTGGCAAAGATCGTCGGGCACGCGAGTCACGCCCAGGCGCCGGAAGATTTCACCACGGCGCCCATAGGCGCTATACAGAAACTTTACCATAAGACAGGATGGGGGAGGGAACAGGTCGATCTTTTTGAGATAAACGAGGCATTCGCAGTAGTAGCCATGGCAGCGATAAAAGAGTTGGGCTTGAATCGAGAACAAGTCAACGTCTACGGTGGAGCCTGTGCATTGGGCCATCCAATCGGAGCAACTGGTGCGCGACTCATCGTCACGTTGATCCATTCGCTGCGACGTCGTGGCTTGAAGCGAGGCATCGCGGCGCTTTGCATCGGCGGTGGAGAGGCCACGGCAATGGCGCTAGAAACAGTGTAACGATGGGCCGGCCTCGACCGTAATAGTGCTGGAACAACAACAAGATCAACGAATATGGAAGTCATACAATCAAATATCGATACATCGTCCAATCAGTTCGCGGAGAACGCGGCCTATATGTACGCGTTGGTCGACGAGTTCAAGTTGAAAATAACGACGGTCTCGAGGGGAGGGTCCGAGAGTGCGCTGAAAAAACATCAATCGCGAGGGAAATTGCTGGCCCGCGATCGTATAACGCTTCTCATTGACAAGGGAACAGAATTTTTGGAATTTTCCCACCTTGCCGCCAATGGTCTTTATAACAGTGAGGTGCCTAGTGCGGGAATTGTCACCGGGATTGGGAAGATACACGGACAACACGTCATCATCATTGCCAACGACGCAACGGTAAAAGGAGGCACCTATTATCCACTAACGGCTAAAAAACATCTGCGCGCCCTGGAAGTCGCCGAACAAAATTACCTACCGTGTATTTACCTGGTCGACTCCGGAGGTGCTTACCTACCGATGCAGGACGAAGTATTTCCCGATAGGGACCATTTCGGTCGTATTTATTTTATGCAAGCAAGGCTATCCGCCAAGGGAATTCCGCAGATCGCCGTGGTAATGGGTTCATGCGTGGCGGGTGGCGCTTACGTCCCTGCGATGTGCGACGAAACCGTGATTGTAAAAAACCAGGGTACGATCTTTTTGGGCGGGCCGCAATTGGTCAAAGCCGCGACCGGTGAAGCCGCCGACGCCGAGCAACTTGGGGGCGGTGAAATGCATTGCCGAAAATCGGGTGTAACCGATCATCTCGCCGATTCCGATGAAGACGCCTTAAGCATTACTCGCAACGTCGTCGCTAATCTCAATTACGCTAATACGCCTTCGATCCCGCAGCATCCGGTCGTCGAACCGACATATCCCATCGAGCACATCTATGGCGTCGTGCCAAAGAATCCCAGACAACAGTATGATGTTCGCGAAGTGATCGCCCGCATCGTCGACGGATCGCAGTTTCATGAGTTTAAATCCCTATATGGGACGACGCTCGTGTGCGGATTCGCGCGCATTATGGGATACCCCATTGGGGTCTTGGGTAATAATGGCGTGTTATTCTCCGAATCCGCGTTAAAGGGTACTCATTTCATTCAATTGTGTAACCAGCGACGGACTCCACTTCTTTTCCTGCAAAATATTACAGGGTTTATGGTGGGGAAAAACTTCGAGCAAGGCGGTATTGCCAAAGACGGCGCTAAAATGGTTACCGCAGTGGCGTGTTCCGAGGTTCCAAAGTTTACGGTGATAATCGGTGGTTCCTTCGGAGCAGGGAATTACGCGATGTGCGGTCGCGCTTATGCACCGCGACAATTGTGGATGTGGCCCAACGCGCGCATTTCAGTGATGGGTGGGGAGATGGCGGCGTCGGTTCTCAGTACGGTGCGGCAGGAAGGTATGGAGAAGCGCGGCGAAAGCTGGTCTGACGAGGAGCAGCACGCGTTTGAGAAGGGTGTAAAAGACCAATTCGAAAGCCAAGGCAATCCTTACTACGCCACGGCGAGGTTGTGGGACGACGGTATTATTGACCCCATGGATACCCGAAAGGTACTTGGTTTGGGGCTTGCCGCAGCCGCCAATGCACCAATAGCGCGGACCCGATTCGGAGTATTTAGAATGTAACGGAAGAGAGCGAGTGTCGAAATGCCTGAGACCTTGAAGATGGAAACGGATGCGCGAGGCGTGTGTAAGCTGCTTCTTAATCGTCCGCAAAAGCATAACGCGTTTGACGACGACATCATTCAAGCGCTGCTTTCGGCGTTATCGCTTATCACTGACGACGGAGCGATTCGCGCAGTTGTTCTCACGGGGGCGGGTGAGAGTTTTTGTAGCGGGGCTGATATCGGCTGGATGAGATCCATGGTCGCTTTCGACCGTGAAACCAACCTTGAGGATGCGCGCCAACTTGCCACGCTCATGCGGCGGCTATACGCGTTGAATAAACCCACCGTCGCGCGTATAAACGGCTCGGCCTTTGGTGGCGCGTTGGGCTTGATCGCCTGTTGCGATATCGCCATTGCCGCCGAAGAAGCACGATTCGCCTTTACCGAAGTGAAGCTTGGGCTCATTCCTGCGATTATTTCGCCCTACGTTGTTGCGGCAATAGGGCCACGCCAGGCGAAACGGCTTTTTCTAACAGCAGAGAGCATCACCGCCAAGGAGGCGGCGCAACTTAATCTACTCACACACGTTGTTCCCTCTACGGCCCTTGACGACGAAGTCAGCACCCAGATCGAGCTCTTGTTAAAGGGCGGACGAGACGCTCACGTTGCGTGCAAGGGACTGGTACGAGACTTAGCCGGTATCCCCGCTGACATCGATGACTATACCGCCGAGAAGATCGCGTCGATTCGGGTTTCTACCGAGGGCCAGGTGGGTCTCAGAGCGTTTCTGAACAAAAAGCAACCGCCATGGGTAAGTTAGCCGTGCCGACATGGGGCTCGAGCGATGAAGGGTATGCCAGAACACGTCAAAGTCGTTGAAGTAGGGCCACGCGACGGATTACAGAACGAACCCGAGGTTGTGCCTTCGGCTACGAAAGTCGCGCTGGTAAACCAATTGGCGCGCGCAGGGCTGCGCCACATCGAAGTCAGTAGTTTTGTCAGTCCAAAACGTATACCTCAACTTGCTGACGCGGAAACCGTGTTGGCGCACATCGATCGCGTGCCAGGCGTAATCTATTCGGCACTGGTGCCCAATGAGCAAGGTATGAAACGAGCTCTGGCGGCAAACGTCGATCAAATCGCGGTGTTTACTGCGGCGTCGGAGACGTTTTGCAATAACAACATTCGCTGTTCGATTGCCGAGTCGCTAAGCCGCTTCGAGCCGGTGATTGAGAGCGCCAAAGCTGAAGGTATAACCGTACGGGCCTATATTTCCTGCGTCCTGGGTTGTCCCTATGAAGGATCCATTGCCATGAGAGAGGTTGTCGATTTAGCGCGAAAGTTATTCTTGTTGGGCTGCGACGAAATATCATTGGGGGATACGATCGGTGTGGGCACACCGTTAAGGGCCAAAGCCGTGGTCTCTGCGTGTGCTGAGGACGTTCCACTTAAGCACCTAGCCGTCCATTTCCACGATACCCGGGGTCAAGCGTTGGCAAATATTTTCGCTTGTTTGGAGTTAGGTATAGCGACTGTTGACTCGTCGATCGCGGGTCTAGGCGGCTGCCCCTACGCTAAGGGCGCGACAGGCAACGTGGCAACGGAAGACGTCGTCTATATGTTGCATGGCCTGGGCATCAGCACGGGTATCGATTTAGAAAGACTGATTGAGGTTGGGCGCTCTATTAGCAAAGAACTGGACCGGCCTATTGCCAGTCGTGTGGGCCGGGCGGGAGTTGGATATGGCAACGCGGCAGGTTGAACCAATTAGCGGGGTAAGGGCGATCATAACGGGCGGCGCCTCAGGGCTTGGTTTCGCCACGGCTGAGGCAATTGTACGTGAAGGAGGGTATGCGGCGTTACTGGATATCGACGACGAGATGGGCGAACAAGCCAAAGATCAATGGGGCGATCACGTTTTTTTTCGTCATACCGACGTGACATCGGAGCAAGCGGTGGACGAAGCGGTGGCTGGTGCGGTCAAAGCGTTTGGAGAAATTAATGTGGCGGTTAATTGCGCCGGGATTGCGTCCAGCCAGCGTGTGCTGGGAAGGGAAGGATTAATGCCTATGGAGGCGTTTTCACGTGTCATTCATATAAACCTCATAGGGACCTTTCTGGTTTGCCGGGCCGCTGCAAACGTGATGCAGAACAACAAACAGCGTTCCGAGAGTCAACGGGGCGTGATTATTAATACGGCTTCCATTGCGGCCTTTGAAGGGCAAATAGGGCAAGCCGCCTACGCGGCGTCCAAGGGGGGTATTGCCAGTCTGACGCTTCCGTTGGCACGGGAGTTTGCCCGAATTGGCGTCAGAGTGGTAACCATTGCGCCAGGACTCTTTAAAACACCGTTATTCGATACGTTGCCGAAAAAAGCAGTAGACGACTTGGTGCAATCCATCCCCTTTCCTCATCGCTTGGGTCGGCCTGAGGAATTCGCGGCGTTGGTATGCCATATCTGGCAAAACCCCATGATAAACGGTGAAGTGATACGTCTCGATGGGGCATTAAGGATGTAATCGCCATGAGTGAGCCGCTCTGGACACCGACAGACGCGCAAATCGAGAAGGCCAACATGAGTCGTTTTATCGACTACGTCAATGCGCACTGGTCAACGGATATAAAGGATTTTCACTCACTCTACGCATGGTCTGTTGCATCGCCTTCGGCGTTTTGGCCCGCCGTGTGGCAGTTCTGCGATATTAAAGCATCACGCCGCTGGGACAGCGTCTTTGAACAAGGCAGCGAGTTTCTGGATAGCCGATGGTTTAGGGGAGCAACGCTTAATTTTTCAGAGAATCTACTTAAGTATCACAACGAGCAAAATAAGACCAAGGCGGCCATCGTTTTTTGGGGTGAGGATCGGGTGAAACGCCGTCTAAGTTATGGTGAATTGTACCGGCAGGTGGCGAGCGTTGCGACGTATTTGAATGAGAGGGGTGTTGAACCCGGTGATCGAGTCGCCGGATTTTTGCCTAACCTGCCAGAAACCATCACCGCCATGTTGGCGACAACACGCGTGGGCGGCGTCTGGTCATCGTGTTCGCCGGATTTCGGATTTAACGGCGTTTTGGACCGGTTTGGTCAAATAATGCCGAAAGTGCTCTTTACCGCGGATGGCTATTACTTCAAAGGTAAAGCCATCGACTCCCTAGAAACGGTTCGTCAGCTTAAACAGGCGATCCCGAGCATCGAGCAGGTGGTTGTGGCGCCGTACCTTTCCGCGGATAGTGACATTTCCCGCCTGGACGATGCGATAGTCTTCGGCGACGTACTCAACCGCCCTGCTGAGGAAGCCCCCCCGTTTGCGCAACTACCGTTTGATCACCCCCTTTATGTCATGTATTCCTCCGGCACGACCGGAATACCAAAGTGTATTGTTCATAGCGCGGGTGGAACCCTTATTCAACATTTAAAAGAGCACGCGTTGCACACTAATCTCTGCCCGGGTGACGTTCTGTTTTACTTCACGACCTGTGGCTGGATGATGTGGAACTGGCTGGTAAGCGGCCTTGCCTCGGGAGCCACGTTGGCGCTCTACGACGGCTCGCCGTTTTTTCCTAGACCGGAGGTCTTACTCGATTTCGTGGACCAAGAAGGCATCACCGTATTTGGGACCAGCGCTAAATACCTTTCTGCGCTCGAAAAGGCAGGCATTAGGCCGAGACACACGCACGATTTAAGCAGCTTACGGACCATTTTGTCCACCGGATCTCCGCTGCTACCGGAATCATTCGACTACGTCTATCAAGAGTGGGGCCGCGATATTCAATTGGCTTCCATATCTGGGGGTACCGATATTATTTCCTGTTTTGCGTTGGGTAACCCTGTCTTACCCGTGTATCGCGGCGAGCTGCAAAGCCGGGGGCTTGGGATGAAGGTGGAGGTTTTTAACGAAGCGGGTCAATCCGTAACCCAAGAAAAAGGAGAACTGGTGTGTACGGCCCCGTTTCCGTCGATGCCCATTTACTTTTGGAATGACAAGGGCAATGAAAAATACCGCGCAGCGTATTTTGAGCGCTTTCCGGGGCTTTGGGCCCATGGGGATTATGCCGAGTTAACGGCGCACGACGGATTGGTTATTTATGGACGATCGGACGCCGTGTTGAACCCAGCGGGCGTGCGCATTGGCACGGCGGAAATTTACCGCCAAGCTGAGAAAATGCCTAGTGTATTGGAAAGTCTCGCCGTGGGCCAAGCATGGCAGGGCGATACGCGAATTATTCTTTTCGTAAAATCAACAGAGGGTACGCGGCTTGATGAGGGGCTGAAGCAAGCAATCAAAAAGAAGATTCGCGACAACACGACAGCGCGGCATGTGCCCGCCAAAGTGATCCAGGTGCCCGATATCCCGCGTACCCTAAGCGGTAAGATCGTCGAGCTCGCCGTGACCCAGGTTATTCACGGGCGGCCCGTGAAGAACACCGACGCGTTGGCCAATCCAGAAGCCCTCGCTTACTTTGAAAACTTGGCTGAGTTAAAGGAATGAAGGCATCAGCGAAACCCGTGCCCATGGGTCGTTAGACGGCAGCACCCCCGAACAAAAAGCCGATCCCGAAAACACAGCCCCAAACGTCGCTAGCCTCGAACGCTATCGATGGCAGAAGCACTGCCGCGGACTTTTTCAATCGCCAATGGCCTGTACTCCGCAAATATTGTCTGACCGCGTAGGTTGGCCACGCGTAGAGGGATCGGTGTATGCTAAGCACATGGAAATGTTTTCGCGCGTCTTCTACGTGTTGGGCGAACTCGCCAGTCTTTTACGCGCGCTTCTCACCGCCGGTGTGCTTTTTATTGCCTTATGTGCACGATCCCGTACCGCCTTGGGGGCGGAAAATTTTTTTCACACGGCGAACCTTCGATGGGGATCTCTCGAGGCCATTGACGTCCCGGCCGGCGGCTGGCGATGGTTGGGAAAGGTTCGGCATAGCGAGGTTTTTCGTCGTTACTAAGATCACGCGCGGTTGCCTGTGGTAGTATTTATTTTACAAACACATTCATGACGCTGATCATCAGCCAGCCGATAAAAGGCGTACGCATGAGTTTAAAGCCCATCTTGAAATCCCTGGGAAAGTCAACCCACTTGACCGGGCGCATGATTGCCTCCATGAAAGCAATGCCCTTGATGTTGGCCTCAAATCGATGAGAGTAATGGAAGCCAAGCCCTGAACCCCGATCATGAATCACGAGAGTAATGTTTTTTAAATCCAGTGCGTTTATAAATCCATCGAGATAGCGCGTGTGATCAAAGAACCGATAGGCAATGGCGGCTTGTCTGATTTACTCATGCCGATGAGATCGGGCGCACTGCAGCGACCGTGTGGGACGAGGTGGGGAATGATGTTGCGCCAGAGATAACTCGAGGTGAGGTTGCCGTGTAAGAACAGGATTGGATCGCCTTCGCCTTCGCCTTCGTCGATGTAATGCATTTGCGAGCCGTGCACGTCGACAAAGTGTGACGCAAAGGGAAATGTCGCGGAGATTGTTCGGCTATCCATACAGGGCTCCATGTGCAACGAGGTGATAGACCTCTATGAGTAAGGATGTCATATAAGGTAAAACGTGGCGGAGGAAATGAAATATATTCCCACCGTCCTCATAGTTAATCCTTAGGTAAACCCCCGGCTACGCTGGTGGGACTCGCATAGGTTTGACCGATACGTCGGTGTATTTAACCTTCGAATTTTGACCAAGAATTCGGAAGGAGAGGCCTATGCCAGGCTACAAGAGTTTGACTCACACGTGGCGGGATTACAAATATGTTGTTCGCGAATATATCGGCGAGCAGGATAAAAATGATGAGTAAGCTCGTAGGTTGGGGTGAGTTTCACGAACCCCAACGTCATTTATTCTCAAGCTGCTCCATCCGTAACAAAGATCACGCAGAGATTTCATTTAATAAATCGTTTTTGTTTTGGTACGTAGCTTTGTTGTGTTGGGGTTCGTGCCTCACCCCAACCTACCGGGCTATCATCCCCCGTCGAGATCGGTTCACAAACGTGACGCCGAGAGCGGCCTATGGCGTGCGCTCGCCTGTTGGCCCGGATGAGCGCGCGAAGAGCCCGATTGACGCCAGAAACCTTCCCTGATTTCACGTTCTCCGACGATTTTGCGACGCGATTTCCCTGATTTTGCCGCGCGGTGTGACTTGGGATACACTCGATTTCAGGCGAATGTACCGGTTATTTCACCTATACTTTACTTGGTCGCACCTCTTGGTGCTCGTGCGTACTCTGAGCGTTATGAACCAGACTGGGAAGGCGAATTCTAGCTAGACGGTAGCGTTGAATCGATTTATCATTGAGGTCCCGAACGTATGCCGGATACATAATACCTGCGTGGTTGCACAGAATCATTCACTGACCCCCTAAATGTCCGATCAGCTGTCCAATAATACCACAGCCGCGCTATTCGTACGCCACGAACGGCTGCTACTTGCGGCCTTCGTGTTAATGGCACTGTATCATGTCATCGGAGTGTTTCCGCTGGTCCCGGTGTACGGAGATGGTATAGGCATGGCCAACGGTACAACGGAAATTGCGGCGAGTGGCTTAGGTCCTAACTCCCTTACCTACAGATACTCTCAACACTCTGGGACGTATGTCCTGGTTGTCCTCTTGCACCACCTCACGGGCTTGGACACTCAAAGTCTTTTCTTGATAGTAAGTGCACTCTGCGCTGCTGTTTTTGTTCTATTTTCAGCTCTCCTAATCCGCGAAATCACCGGTTGCCCATTTAGCCTCGCTGGCATTGTGGTCCTGCTCTTTCAGGAATCCTATTCAGGGGGGTATTACACCAATAGCACCGTAATTGCCGCAGCGTTCGCGATCTCAGCGTTATATCTCATGAGAGTGAGTAAGACGCAGTACCTACAGATTCTTGGCGGAGCCCTGTTTGGTCTCTCTGCTTGGATGCGGTTGGATACAGTGTTAATTGCGCCTGTGGTTTTGTTGCTCTTGTACAACGGGAATTGGCCGCAAGCCATATATCGGACCTTGGTTGTAGGTAGCGTGGCCGCTGTTGTATGCGTATTTGCCATGGCTATGAGTGGGGCCACTATACAGGAAATTCTACTAGCTTTCAGTGAGCGAAGTGGATATTATTCAGAGGAGGAGGAATTAAGCAACACGCTTCAGAGTCACGTGAGCTATTTTTCTGCCTTGTCCGTATTTTTGATGGTCGTTGGCGTGTACTTTTTGCTAACTAAACGTCGTTGGTACTCCTTAGCGATCATTCTGATAGGGATTCTTCCTCTGCCTTTTTATGTCTTCGTTCTAGAGGGCCTAGACAATCCAAGGCACATTTATTATTTGGTGCCTTTCTTCTCGATACTAGTTATCCATGCGTTGTGGGATATCCAGTTTACTTCGAGACGGATGAAATGGTCTTATATATCAACGATAGCCATTCTTTTTATTGTGCAATATCCCATCGGCGTTAAGGCCTACCCCATAAACAAGTTAAATGAACCATTGCCTCGGCGAGTACTCTTTGTGACAGGCATTTCTTTAAGCCCGGGCCAAAATCTGGCGCTATGGCTGGGTCCAACGCAAAATATCGGTCACAATGGAGGTCGCCTGTCCTCCGGTCTATTGTGGGCTCCGTGGTGGCATTGCCAAAAGAAAAGAAAATTCAAAGCGGCGCTGCAAGAACTGTATTCGTACCTTGAAGGAAGAAATCTGAAAGTTATCGAACTCTATGCAAAGCCGTGGACCGATGGGCAGCTGCTTCTGCAGATCCCACTGCAGATGGGCTACGCATTCCAGCAACGTGACGATGACGAACAAACTGCCTCGGCCCGGTACGTCTATCGCAAGCAAGATCGCGTAGCTATCGTTACCATTATAAAACCGAAGAGCTTCCTCGACGAGAGAAACATCCTCGCCCAGATCAAAACGCCTGGAGCAGTGTTCGTAACGCGGGGAGGGCAGTTGCTGAGCGAGGCGGACGAGTGGCAGCAGGTCGCCAAATTGGCGTATGAGCGGGTGCCTTCCCTCAAGTAATGGTACTTGCCTCTGCTTGAATGAGTACGTATCCCAACCGCTGCGAACCTGGTTCCCCGGGAGACCAACACCGGCTAGACTTACTCTAATGCTTCTAACGCTCTACCACCGTTTTTCTCTCAGTTTCCGCAATGTCGAGGAACTATTAGCGGAACGCGAAAGAAGGAGAGCAAGACATGGCTAAAACCTTCATGCGATCTCGCTTGATCCTTGTACGCTCACTATCCGCATACGATTAAACGGTCGGAAAAGCCGTCAGCGGCCTGTAGGCTACGTTCTTGTTTTTCTGTCGATTTTTAAAAAAAGCTATCCGTGGCGTTTAGCATATGCTTTCATTGATATCATCTAAAAACGGAGGAATCGTAAACGATGGCTCAGTTGCTGGTAAGAGGCCTCGACGAGGAGACGGTTGAGGCGTTAAAGGAACGGGCGCGGGAACATGGGTGCAGCGTTGAAGAAGAACACCGTCGAGTCTTAAAATACGCGTTAAAGGGGCCCAAGAAGATAAGTTTTGAAGAATACCTTGGAACGATGCCTAACGTCGGCGAAGACGAAGACTTCTCTCGAGGCGAGGCCGTTCCCCGCGACTATGAATTGTCTGATTGATACAAACATACTGAGCGAAATGCGCAAGCTTCGGTCAGACCGGTGCAATGCCGGCGTAAAAAACTGGTATGAAGCGACATTACTTGAGAAACGGTCACTTTATGTCTCATGGATTTCGATTGGCGAACTCTATGCAGGAGTGTTCCAATGTCGCCGTCGAAAGGATAACCAACAGGCAGGTGCTCTGGAAACTTTGTTGCGCGGCTTAGAAGGGGATTATCGCGATTTGTTACTACCGGTGAGCGAGGACAGGATTCGAATTTGGAGTACGATTCTGTGGCCAAGAGATCAACATCCCATCGACAACCTTATTGCAGCTACCGCGCTACTTTATCAACTACCGATTGTGACGCGCAATGTCGATGGCTACGCCAATCTCGGCGTTACGCTAACCAATCCTTTCAATCGCTAACCGTGTGTGTTGCGAAATCGTAAGCGGTATTACATAACAGTCGCTAATGACCTGTGGCTGGAGAGCACACCTATTTTCCTAATGTTTTACAGGTGCATAGCCAACGACGGATACTGCCATACTAATGTCTGCCCCCCACTTTTTTATGCTCTCATGAGTTTTTGACCACACGGGTATACAGGGTCTACCGAGGTTAGGCCGCGAAGCCAATCACAGGTTAGGAGTATTTCGGCGAAAGCTTGAAGTTTTCAGGCTAAATAACGAGGAGATGCAAAGCGAAAGACGGGCACATGTTGCGCGCTCTGAATAGCTGAGCTGTTTGACGTTAACGATTATCGCTTTAATACCACGTATTAGCGGCTCGCTAAACGTAGCATCCGAGACAAGTGAACGGTTCCGATTACGTAACGGCTCTGAGGTGAATCTTTATTGAGTTGCATACGGGACAGGGCTTCAGTCAATGGAGCGAATATGCGGCGCAGGTGCAAGCGCTACAGAGCACGATCATAAGCCGTCAGGCGGAGCTCTCCGTGTTGCGAGAACGGATCAAGAAACTGGAAGGCACCTTGCCGCTGATCGCCAAGCGTGCCGCGTCCTTGAAAGAATTAGTCGATAAAAAGCTGGGCTCAGAG
>CALZJI010000294.1 GCA_945787615.1 uncultured Chromatiaceae bacterium
TTACCGCCGTGACATCGATGGTCAAGGTATTGGCACTGGCATCGAGATCGACGCCACCGTTGGCGGTGCCGCCGTCGTCCTGCACCTGGAAGGTAAAGCTGCTGTAGCCTACGCCGTTGCCATCGGCGCCTGGGGTAAACACCAGTTTGTTGGCAGCAAGGTCAACGGCTGTAATAACGTCGCTGGCGTTCACGGCGACGGCGTTGTTGGTAAGCGTACCGGCAGCGGGCACGGTCGTGATCTTCACGCCGAGCAAGGCATCGCCGTCGAGAGCATCGCTGAAACCGAAGTCGGCGGCGGTAAAGGTGTAGGCGCTGTCCTCGTTGGTGCTAACGGTGTTGTCGCTCCCGCTGGGGGCATCGTTGACCGCCGCAACATCGATGTTCAGGGTGTTGGCACTGGCATCGAGATTCGTACCGCCGTTGGCGGTGCCGCCGTCGTCCTGCACCTGGAAGGTAAAGCTAGTGTAGCCCACGCCGTTGTCATCGGTGGCTGGGGTAAACACCAATTTGTTGGCGGCAATATCGACGGCGCTGACGGTATCACCGGCGTTGACGGCTGCCGCATTATTGGTGAGGGTGCCGGCAGCGGGCAAGGTCGTGATCTTTACCCCGAGCAAGGCATTGCCGTCTAGGGTGTCGCTGAAACCGAAGTCGGCGGCAGTAAACGTGTAGGGGCTGTCCTCGGTGGTGCTCACCGTGGTGTCGGTTCCGCTCGGGGCATCGTTGACCGCGGTGACATCAATGGTCAGGGTGTTGGCACTGGCATCGAGATCGATGCCGCCGTTGGCGGTGCCACCGTCGTCTTGCACCTTGAAGCCAAAGCTGTCGTAGGTAGTGCCATTGGCATTGGCTACTGGGGTGAACTTCAGGTTGCCGGCAGTGATGTCCGCTACTGCGATGAATTGGTTCAAGGTGACGTCTGCCCCGGAGAGTTTTAATGCACCGACCGTCTCCAGATTGGTGATCTTGACGGCGGTTAAGCTGTTGCCATCGAGCACATCAGTAAAGCCGAAGTCGGCCGTGGTAAAGGTGTAGTCGGTATCTTCCAGCATGGTGACAGCGTTGTCGCTGCCACTGGGTGCGTCGTTGACGGATTTAACGGTTATTGAAACAGTGTCAGTGAAACTGGAGAAGGCGGTAGTGCCACCGTTCGTGGAAGTATCAACACCTGCCTGGCCATTACTTCCAATGGATTGGTCCCAGGCGCGGAATTTCAGCACCTCAGCGATAGACCCATTATAATCAGCATTGGGTTGGAAATAGATCCGCGTATTAGCATCTGCAGCCAGAAGACGGGCAGAGCTTTCTGAGACGGCATCGAGCGTAGACCATGTCCCGCCTCCGTTAGTGCTGTAGTACCAGCTACCGTTGATTGTGTCAGCAGCGGTAATGGCGATGCCGGTGATGGCCCCTGAATCAGGATCAGTGACATTGTCGTATCCTCCACCGCCATTAAAATCAACTATGTCAGAAATCAAGGTTCCTACGGGGCCTACGGGAACCCCCGCATCTTCGGCTACAGCGTTGAGTATAACGTTAGCATCGGCAAGGACCGGCGCGGCGTTGCCCGGCGTGTAGTCAATCTCTAATACGGGTGCGATGCCGCCACTTTCTCGGCTGTCGTACGTTACGGTATCCGATCCTCCATCTTCGCTGGCCACCATCACCCCGTTATTGACTTTGGCGCTGCTATGCCAATCCTGAACAAGGGCCGTGATGTTCCATGTATGCTGCCCGGGGATGGCGGTAGCGCTCAAGGTATCAATTGCAGTTGCATTATAGTCGCCTCCCGCCGTTGTCCACGTCGTGCCCGTTATCCTATCTGTCCAGTTGGCAGCTGTACTGCTACCCGTGCCCTCACTCCAGGCTTGCAGTACCTCGTAGACACCCATGTTTATTGCTCCGTCGAGCGCAGTGGCCTCCATTTTAAGTGTTGCATTGTTGATGGTTGCTCCAGCCCCTAGGCTGCTGATATCAAACTGGAGCAGTGCCCGCCCGGCACCGAGGGCACCGCCTGAAGAGTCGATAATTAAATCACTGGAAAGGCCGTAGTTGTTGGGATCACCATTATTGATGTAGGTGTCCTGAGTGGTTGTGAGCGAGGAAATGGCGAGAGTTCCGGACCAACTCTGCTGAAGTTCAACGCTAAAGGCCACGGCAGTCTCTATCTGCCCGGAATGGAACTCGAACTCCCAGTCCCCCCCTAAAGATGCATGGCCCGTTAGGTCATCACTGGCCGCAACGTCGGCGCCGGTCAAAAGACTCAAGCTGTCGATGAGGTTCTGCCCCGCTTCACCGCTTGCGAGTTCGCAGCCATAGAATAGCAGGTCGGCGTCGGTAGTAAGGGCACTGCGCCAACCGGCAATATCGCTGCTATAAGTGTCGATAGAGCTGTACTCTAAGTTGGCGTTACCCAGTTGCACCGATCCGTCGCTACCATGGGAGATGACATGGATTGCATCGAGGTCGTTGCGGTGCTCAAGGATTTCGCTAAGTTGTTCGATGCCATCGCGCTGACTATCTAGGACGATGACTTCAATGTAACGGCCATCGTCGCGGTCAATGTAGAGGTCATCAATAAGTTGTTGGAAATTGGGTGTGGCGGGATCAACAACCACCAACTCATGACGCCTGGGTGTGTCATCTGTCGCACTCGCGCCATCAGTGGTCCATACACTCGCCGGAGCGTCCATAGCCGCGACGTCCGATTGGGGGCGAATTTCAATCACGCTTTCCGATCCTTCTAGGCCATCGGAAATCAGTAGACCTTCCACGCTGGCGGAAAGCAATACGCGCGTTTCCAGCTCCTCGATCAGTGGTTGTCGAGCAGCGGTCAATGAGCTTTTCTTCTTCACAAACCGACTATGCACCATATGACGCCAGCGCTTCATTTCGCCACAAAACGTCATTGAATTATCTCGGCTAGGTCCGTGCCTCTCTTAACATAATAGGTAACGGCAGTTCTTTGATATCCTTGATCGGAGCAATGTATAGTACCGGGGCGCTGTTTGAACGGTCGCTGGCCATTCACCAGGCAATAATCGCGCAGGGATGCACAAGAAGTTTTTCGACTAACCCGAGTTTCGCGATTAGGCGTGCATCGAATAGCTAACACACTGATTTGATTGGTCTGGCCGTAAACGTCTTTACTTCAAACGAAAACGCGGGAAAGTCAAATGTATGTGGTTTTCTTTGTGAGTGGCGCTTGCTTACGTAATAGCAGTATGAGCTGTCGGTAGCAACAAACAAAGAAGAGTTGCTGGGGCCGTCAGCGGGCCTTATCTTTGTACGTCGGCCAGGAGGCTGCCGGACTTCGCGTAGAAACGATTCAGGCACTATTGTCATCGACAACTTCGCGTAGAAACGATTCAGGCACTATTGTCATCGACAACTTCGCGTAGAAACGATTCAGGCACTATTGTCATCGACAACAATGCCTGATCGATCATATTACATGTCGGGGTTACCTAGATACGTACAGCGCTGCCATCGAATAGCGGTACAGTTAAGGAAAAATTTTCACCATAGGTAAGCTTCTGCTCCTGTAATAACCCCAGTGCAATTTCTTCACCCATGCGTATCGATTCGATGTAATCAGTGTAGTAGTGCACACCGGCCCAATTGCGACCGACAGAAATATTCCCGGCTAGTTTATTCAACTCACCTTCGACGGTTAATGTGTCGTCGCTATAGGGCCCGCTGACATCATTCAACGTGGAGCCATCAGCGCTTGCCTCGAACACAATCCGCGAGCCATTGTGCTTCAACTCCCAACCGGTATCGAACCAGGCTTTAAGAATCGTGACACATGCGCCAGCCACCGTAGCATGTCCCGCACCATAAGAGGGATGGGTCGGCGAACCTTCGGGGAACGCCATGGGCAACAACCAGTTATCGGTAGCACCGTTTCTGTTTTCGACGGCGCTCCCAATCCCTGAACCGCCCGCATACGCATCTTCCATATGTGTTAACACGGCCAGGCGGTCTTTGACTGTACCGCTGGCGTTTCGACGTTGATACATCCAACCACCAAGGGATTCCGGGCGTAAGCGTCGATGAATGTTAAACTTCTGGTAACGCACGGCCTTCAATGCGCGGGTAGCGACTTCGGTAACCAACGTCAGAATGTGTGGTCCGCCAAATTGGGCAAACCCCTGTTGCTTGTCTTGATAGTCGCGTAACTGGAAAGGTAAACCCCGATCGAAAGGTGCACCCAGACCCAATAGGATCAAACAGGCATTGAGATAAGCCTCATATAACGCGTCATAATGGACATAGGTTGCCATATCCCGTGGTGTAGCGATGAAGCGGTAACCCGCGTCATAACATTCTGTACCACGCACATCGGCACCGTTTTGGACATCGAGCCATTCATCCCAACTTTGCATATAATCCTTACCGGAAGTGGCAATACGTACACGTTGGTTGGCACGGATCGCGCCGTAGGCGATTTGGCCATCCTCAATGGACTGCGCACTGGAAATACCTGCATTACCGATCAACAAAAATTGTGAGATATAGGGACCGAGCTGTTCGCCGGGCGTCACACCGCGGAACAATTTCTCAAGCGGGACCGGAACAATTCCGTCTTCGCTCAGGATACGTCGACGAGCCAGTGAGGTCGGTAACTGATCGGTAACGCCATTTAAGTTGTCTGTACGGTCATTGCGAAACCACCAAAGAAACTTCAAGGAGTTACTTGCGCTACCGATAGTTGCGTCGCCTGACCAATTAGCGAACGGGATATCACGACACAAGGCCATCCAGTACACTTCCGCCATTTCTGAAATCAATTCCTGACTATCCAGTGATGGACATGGTGGCATCGTCACGGATTGGGCATCAGGACCTTCCAGATCGAACGTTAATCCCGCACCCTGACTCTCCCAGGCTCGCACACTTGGTTCAACAGTATATGTGTGTGACCAATTAAGCGATGGTGGTGAGTTGGGATCTAGCGGATTGACGTATTGAAAGTCACCATTGGCCTGAAAGGGACCCGGGCCAATCCGCAATCCACGAAAATCATGAGGATTACCGGAATCAATGGCATGAATCCATGCATCATAGTCTGCCGGGTTTAACAGGAAGCCGTCATTATCATGGGCCAGACATTTGGTGAAGGTACCTATGTAAGTTGGCGCATTACCTCGACGTGGATCGGTGTTGCTGGTAATGTCCTCAAAACGAAAGCGACTCTCATCACCGTTATTGCTGTGTGTCGGATGTGGCCTTGCCGCAGCCATTTCAGCAGCGTCAGTACGTACTTCAAACGCGTTTTGTCGACGAGATTTCATAGACTGTTCCTCAGTAATTAGTTCAACTCGGGGATTACTCCCCACCTATTGGAATTATTGTTGTGCTCCTTGTTGCGTTATTCATCCTCGGCCCCTGGAGACATTCTTTATGTAACGAGGTGCCATCGCAGTAAACTATTACCGTAGGACATGTGAAATTTTCACAGTAGATTAAACAGCGAATAGCGAGCAGGCAGTTTACCCACTTGCGGTGGACGATGGCTTGCTCCGCGCGGAACCGCTCGTCAACCTCAGGTGCGGTGACAGGGGCAGGCGGCTAACCAACGGGTGTGGGATAGGCTCGACAGGCATGAATGCAGGGAGGCAACAGCCATACCGACCAGGCGTACAGGCGAGAAAGGCCACCCTCGAGCGTTTCAGAGGACGGCGAATCCACAAAAAGAATACGCAGGAGCGGCGCCGCCACCAAATGCGTTATACAAAATTGACTACAACAACACCAACGGATTGCGCGTGATAGCCACTGCAACAATATAAATATAAACAACGATAGCCGCTAACCATGTCATGGTTCGCAAGCGTATTGTCTTTCCAAAGTGTAATGCAACAAACCCCAGCCCGATGTAAACCAGCAGGCCGATAACTTTGGCTGTCAGCCAGGCATCGACAAAAGGATATTGCTGTAAGCGAACGGCCAAAACGATAGCGGTAGCCAACAACATGGTGTCAACAATATGGGGGACAGTTTTCACCCATCGTTGCGTTAACTTGGGCGAGCCGAGCATCATCCAATAGCCGCGCAGCATGAAACCGACGATAGAAATCGAGGCAGTGGCGACGTGTATGGTCTTAATCATTGCGCTCTCTACGTTGTTTGCGAGTAAACTATTGGATTTTAAATCGGCACATTATGTGGCTCCGCGATAGAATATAACAGCAGAGCCGTTTTAGCGAGCGTTCACTCGGCTTGTACCTGACGTTGGTAACACGGCCATCGCATCGATTTAAAGTGGAGACTATCTTGCTAAGATTCATCCCTGGGACAGTCGCGGCATTAGCTGCCTTCGTTGCGCTCCAACTCACCTCGTGGGCGTCCTTAAGTTTACAGGTGCTGGTGTTTATGTCCACCTACATTGGTGTGGTTATCGCTGTAGAGCTGGGCATGCGCCGTTACGGACGACGCTAGCCCATTATTTGCTCCATCATGCTGTTGTGTTTGGCTATTTTCGCGTTAGAGTTCGCCCCGAAATCCGACGATGATTGAGTGATTGGTAATGTCGTCCAAGGCGACGGTTGTTTCGTAGTTGATAAAGGCTTGTTTACCGCCACTGAAGACGGTGGAGAGGCCTGCGGCTACGCTGAAATAATTTCGATCGGGATCATCGGTAGGTACACTAAATAATGTCGTTCCGTCATTAAACGGATCATGTACGTATCGTGCAGTTATCGATCGGCTATCGTCCAGGAACTCATGGAGATACTCTACGCGGAGTTGCGGAACGATGATACCGAAATCTTTGCTAAAGGCTTTCGATACTTGTCCGCCAAGCGACAAAAGTAAGGATTCTACATCTTGTTCTTTAATTTCCAGTTCTAGGGCGGAGTCGCCGCCGGATTCGGAGTAGCCATCAATTTCAGCTTCGAAGTAACTAATACGACTGAACAATCCCATATTCCAACCCGTTGCTGAACTCGCAAAATCACGTCCGATCCCCAGATTTACGGCGTAGTGCGATCCATCGGTCTCTCCCTTAAAGGTGTCACTAATCGTATTGTTTGGAAATAGGATGTTTCGTTTCGTGTCATAGTCGTTAGCGCCTGCGCTTATCAGACCATCGACGTAAAAGTCATTGCGGCGAAAATGAGTGCCGTAGATGGAAAAGCTAAAACCTTCAGTGTCCGTTGCGCCACCATTGTTGTCGATATCCGCTTCCGATGAAATATAACCCAAGGCGCCACCCACAAAAGTTGTGTCTGCAAACCGATAATCGGCTCCGGCGGTGATTCCACTGGTGTCATAGTCAAAGCCGGCTTCGCGGTCGGTCGGGTCTTTTTCACCAAAGCTAATCCGGCCGTTGATAAAGTACCCCCATTTGCCGTTTGATACGTCGTCTCCGGCTGCGCCCCCCGTTGGCGTTGCTGTTAATGCCTCCAGTAATGCTAGTCCTGGTATCGCCGCCCCTTCGAAATCCAACATTAGGCTGCTCGTCAAGTTGCTTCCCGTACCGAGTCTAAGCGTTTGGGATCGTGCCGCAATATTTGTAAACTGCCTATCGATGGTTTTGGTCGCTTGGGTTCCCTGCCCGGCAACCTCTTCATGTGCGACCTCCAACAATGCGTCACGCAGTTCCGCCTCGTCATAACCGAAGCTAAGGCCTGTAGGCACCGTATCTTGTTGCTCGTTGGATGTATGAACGAGGCTGCCACACGCAAACAATAAGTCTTGTTGCTTAGGCGTTAGACTATCTTGCACTTCCAGCATTTTAGGGCAGATGTCTTGTGTCATCGCAGCGGTAGTCGCTTCGGCCTCGTTCATTCCAGGAACCTTATTCAAATCGGCTTTCGCGGTGAAAGGCAAGCTCGACAGAATCGCCATAAGACTCGACGTTAGCCAGATCCCTATAGTATTAGTCAATGGTTGTGACTTTACCGACGTTACTCGTTTTGAGTGTTCTACATTCGTAGAGCACACTTGACCCAACCTGAGCAGCTTACGGTACCGTGCGGTTGATTCCGTCTGTTTTCTAGTCATGATCCTTTGGTCCTTGTTTTGTTGTTTTTCATGAATGCCATGGTCTTATCATGGCGTCATGCCGTAGTGCTTCCCAACCAGGGCTGTCTTACATACACCAGGTGTTTTCTATATTCGCCAGTTATGTATTAATCAACCAACCGAAAGTCTAAGTGTCCTAGAGCATTCAGTGTTTCCGAAAACATCCAATTTTTTGCCTATTAATAATAGAGCGCTCTTGGTGCAATAGCAATCGCACTAATTAACGCGTATACGGTGAATATTCCCTGTCTTTATTGTCTGGGAAACATGAGGTAAACCTCATACGCAGGGGTGCCCGAGGACCGACCAACACGAGCTGCCTATTACGCTGAGCGAGAAAACCACGATGCGCAAGATCTAGGCGCATGGGCTCTGTTAGAAGTCATCAATAGCCGCATGGGAAACCCAGTATGCATTGACAGGCTTTTGTCGATTATTCGTTTAATTGCTAGCCCGTTGCGCGCTCCATTAGCACGTGTGTTATGCATCTTAGGGCCGCGGAAAATAATAATTATCCAAAAATTACGCCGGGTTTTTGCTCAGATTCAAGGCGCGGTAAGTGGCGCATATTGAAATACGCAACAGTTGCCGTAACGCAGAAGCTGAGCAAAAAGACAAGCAAGGTTGGATAATTATTTTTTTCCGCGGCCCTTACACTACCCTATTATCTGCGCGGCTTTGCTGCATCTTGCCCTACTCACGGCTACACTTCATTACTAACTCCTTATGAAGCGTCGGCCCTATAGACGATACTATGGCTGAAATCGAAGTTATCTCGACTTATGGCAACACGGAAAGTCGACAACAACCACAAGCAGATACCCGCCACGGAGTAGATTCACCATAACCATCAGACTCACGGATGCAATTGATTGTGATTGAAAGCGCTTAGCTGTACAGATTTATAGGTAAAAAGGCCTGACGTCTAGCCGAGATGGGCGAAATGAGGTAATGGCTCTTCTTGAGACGGACACGTATTATTTTTTACAAACCGGCGCCGAGCGTTGCGCGAGTTTCTTTTATCTATGCCCTATGCCGATGAGACCGGCGGCGAACCACCAATGGTCGCTGTCGGTCTCGACCGAGAACTCGGCTCAACCTCCGTGTATTTGTTTTCGTCCGTTGAGAAATCACCCAAACGATATTTAAGCCGAGTTCTCCTCTACAGTCTTGAGACTGCTTCACCAATCAGAACCAATCACCATGAGATACCTTCCAGAATTTATGGTGAGGTTTTTTGACGCCTCTGTCGTGACAGCTTTCCAAACTATGTTCAGAGTCAAGCTCACATACGTCTGGCGCATGACCAAAGGCCGCCTTTAACTCATAGGGATATGTCCCGCAGCGGTTTGCCGTTGATGTATCACAGCTCTTTGTGTGTGACAACGCGTAAAATGGGTCCCATCCCAACATCGATGTCATCAGTGGATAAACCGCGATCAGTACCGCGTAACTATGCCAAGTAGCGGTCGCGCCTATTCCCGGTGCATACAGTTCATAAAATGCGACCCCCATGAGACCAGCGCCTATAACAGCTCGAATAGTCCGGTCCAGCCACCCGATGTTCTGTATAACACCAATACGATCAGTTACAGCTTTCATTACCTTTACCTCCTTTGACAACTACGTTCCTGAAATGCTATTAAACACTGTCCTGCGATACGTATCTGTAACTATGTTACGCAACGTAGTTGACGAAGAGATAAGCCCCGAAGAAATCATCTGGGTTGGAGGGTGGGCACCACGGAAAAAGAGTCTTTACCGTCGCCGTACTGGAGATAACGGAACTATAGTCTTAATAACAGCAACAAGGCCGTCGCTACGAAATGAATGGTTGTTCGTCTAAAAAAGTTGTCGTCGGACAGTTACGCCTACCATTTTTTTGATTGGCCAAAAAAATAAACGAGGGGTATTTCCAGAAATCCTATGCGTATCATGGATGATCTCCGTAAAGAGCACGCCGGCGGCGTCTGCCGCCGGCGTTCATTATTGCTCTAATACGCAGAAATTACTCGCTCGTTTCTGCTTTCAGTTCCTCTTCTTGGGGTAAGGCGTCTTTAAGCTCGGTTTTCGCCTTCTCTTTGAGTTGTTCCGGCTCGGCTGTTGAGGTTATTACGTTTTCCTTTTGCTCGGGCGTCACGGCCCCGACTTCTGTTGTTTGAGCGTCAGTCGATTCACTCTCGTCGCCTCCCATTAGCTCGTTATTTGCTTTTGTTTTATCGAGAAAACTCTCCTCGCCTTCCTCAGTCGCGACCGTCTCGGCCTCTAGCTGTTCTGTCATCTCCGCAGTCTTCATTTCCGGCTCATCATCGCCCGCAAGCTCGCCAACGTCCTGCTTAGCCTCACCAAGGAGACCTTCCCCGCTTGCTTCGGCAGCGACCTTTTCAGCTTCGGACTCCTTTTCAGCCTGCGCGGCTGCCGTCTCTGCCTCATCAGTACCCATTAGCTGTTTAAACTTTTGTTTAGCCTTTTCAACGAATCCTTGCTCTTGTGGCGCGCTTTGTTGCTCCGCAACGGATTGTACTTCGTCAGTAGTCTCAGCCGCGTTAACGGTGGCAACGCCAAATGCGAGCAGCCCTATCGAACAAATGCCGATAGAGGGAATGTAAAAACGATTTCTTTTAGTCATAGTGCTGTCCCTTTTCAAATAGTGGCTCAATAGGCGAGTACGCCATAAAACGAACTGTGTATCGTGTTGTACACGAGTAGATACATGGTAAATCAGTCCGCGTTGCGCCCCCAGTAGTTAACTGTCAAGCAATGTTAATTGGTCCTAGTGGAAACGCCCGCAACACGATAGGGAAATCAATCTGAACGAAAGCTGAACGGAGCGCCTGGCGGTCGAATGCTTATAGCAATTTTGACCACTCGTTACGGCGCGTTGATGTTAACGAGGAGCGTTGAGGGCGTTGGTCGTTTGGCGGCTTCGCTGGGCTGACGAAACCGGGGTTGCCGAAAAAATATCGTTTCTTTCTCACTGTCCGCCACCCGCCGAGTAACGTGAACGTAAACAGATTGAGCGGAGCCCTAAGCGTTACATATACCTCCCCTCACAATACAAAACCTTTATTTAAAAATTAGAATGCACGCTATTGTTTTTGAAACCGTCCATGTGGGTTAATCACTTTATTTCATGAATAATTGAATCCACACTTTATACATAAAATACTGGACCAGAACACCCCACGCTCGGTATACTAAAACGTGAGGGAAATCCCCTAATTTTTTATCGGTATAGCTCAATAATGAAGGAGATTCGTCGTGGATTTAATTTGCAAACATGATGGGGTGTATGTTTTGGCAATTGCTGCTATTTTCGGTATCTGCTACGCGGTAGGTATTTCTTTTGCGTAAATAGCAGGGTCGCCAAATCGCCCGATGGGCGACGCATCAACTCATTGCAAAGGGGTTACGGCCTTCCTATCCGTAATCCCTTTTTTATTTCTACGATCGTTAGACGTTTCCGCCCACTTTCTTTTCGCCGCTATTCTCACCAGCGATCGTCGCGAGGACGCGTACGACGCTGTAGATTTTCGAACACGGATGTTCTTATGTCGCGTAGCCCTGGGATGGGCACGAGAGACCCGGAGAGCGACGAAGGCATACTTGACAGTCTGTTGAAGACCTCGAAGAAACTGCGTCCTATGCAACCGCGGCACGACTGAATGGACGCCGCATATGGAAGTGCTAGTGTCTTCGAGAGGGCAAGTGCCCGAAGTGACCGCGGGAGCAAAGGCAACGCAGGGACCAGTTTCCGAAATTGATGGTGAGAAATACAGGCTCAGGGGGCTGAGAACAGAACACGGCGGGGTCCTACGACGAAAAGTCACGGATTTGCATCTGGTCGCAGCCGGCGATCCACACATCGCCGGGTTAGATTAACGGCCCGCTGAACCGTTACCAAAAATACGAATTAGAGCAATCCAATTTTCACTCCTCCGCTTATCAGCCACTGATTATTAATTCTGCGCATATACAAAGTCTCCTGGTCGCGCACGGTTTTACTTCCCCCGGAAACAACTTCGTACGCGATAATGTGCACAACTCTCGAGGTATTCATTTTAATGCTTGGTCTAGTCTTCTTGTATTGAAATTCAATCTGTTCATAGCGGGCAAAATTGTTTTCCATATCGAACAAGAGATCCTCTATGCGAACGCCGCTATCAGCGTAATCTGACATGAACAGGCTTTTATACAGCTCAAGATCTTTATTATCGATAGCCTGCTTTCGTATTTCTAACACCTTTTGCACCGCAGCGATATCTTCTTCGAGAGTTGGTTTTTTTTCACACGCAGCAAGCAACATCGAAACGACCAAAACCGTTATAAGCTGTAGCGCTCGCAACCTATTTCTACCCACCACGCAGTCACTCCTTACACATCTCAATCCAGCACTCCTTATTTCGTCTTTCGGCGTATGAACGGAACTTAGAAACGCTATTATACCCAGCGCGGATAGGTTTTCCCGAGAAATTGTGCGTCGTACGTGTTCCGTGGCAACGCTCCCTCGATTGCCGTTCCCGATGCAATTCTACCTTGTGCGGTCACTTCGGGCTCCTGCCCTCTCGTGACACTAGCACATCCATGTGCGTCGTCCCTGTAGACAATACGTTAAAACAAGGGGAAAGAACGCCGGGAGCGTTTTTTTGCGCCAGCCGCCAGGAAAGGCGCTGGCTCGCGCGGCCACGTGGAGGTGCGCTTGGATGTGCGAGAGCGGCCATTGGGCAGGACGCCCAGGTGCCGCAAAGCACATGGATGTGCGAGAGCGACCGCCGCGCGCGGATTTGAACAGGGCGTTCTTATGTCGCGAAGCCCAGGGTTGGGCGCGAGAGCCCCGGAAAGGCGCCGCAGCTGTAGTTGACCGTACGTTAACGGGCCTGGAGGAGGTATATGCTGTAAATTCAACCTCTTAAGTAAGTGCTGCCGATGACTGGCGAGATATGCGGGCCAGACGAAGCCGCTGATCTCACCCGTATTAGCGAAGCTGGATTTTAGTCGTTAGGGTTGCTTTCTTAATGGTTTCGTCCGGCCGAAAGGCGCATTCCGTTTGTTGATCGCTGGGAATTCGCCAGCCGTCGAGAACGCGGCGTCCCGCGACAGATTTGACGACAACAAGGCCGTAATCCCACTCTGGAAGATATCCGATCAGTTTACGGTTTACACGAACCGTATCAGAGGATTTCTTAGAAAGGTGATCGTACAGCGTCCGGGAAAAACGCAGCGCGAAATCGAGGTCCGCATTCTTTTCTTCATGAAAAACAAAAACCGGCTGGGATTCTTGCTCGACACAATCCATCGCTTGAATGCTCCAATAACGCTTAACTGTTTCTTCAGACACGCGATCTAATCTGAAGAATGTATGCACCGTATAGAGGAATGTTATGACCGCAACTGCGGTAAAAGTACCCAGAATCCACGTCATTTTCCTCGACTCTATCATTTTAAATATAGGTCTTCCCAATAGTACGGCGCAAGCCCGGACTTCTCTCTAAATCAGCGCGAAGATCCATGCCTTAGGCGAAGGCCTGATTCTTACTTCGTCGCTCACTATCTTCTGGCGCGATGGCTCTTACCTAAGAACGCTCTTAGATCCGACCATACCTCAACAGCACCTACGCCCTTTCAATACGGAGGCCCTCTGCCACGGCTACACCTTCTCTATCTGACTGCTGAAAACCGCAAAAGGTCAGTGACGCGCCCTTAGCACGTATGCCGGCAAATATGCTTTGGGGTCTGTTTACATTACGAAATTAATCTCTAGCACGCTCAACTTGATATATTTGTTTTATTATTGCGCTTCCTACCACGCCGCACGAGACGCCACACTAGACAACGATTTATTATGGCCATTACAGCGGCAATAGGGTTTAATATTAAGTTGTGGGAAAGAGAATGTCACTTAGCGATTGTGCTGCGAGGCAAAATAACCATAAAGATAGGGTAGGCTTTTGGCAGTGGGCCTCTAGCCTGTGACTACGCAATGGACTCTGTTCTCTCGATACAAACGAATGACTTAGGATTAAATCCGCACCCGCGCGCGGTCAATAGGCGGAAGGGGCGCAATAGATAGAATGCTTTCCCGCGGAAGGCACACCTAACCGAGCGGGTTGTTAATCCTTTTAAGCGAAATCGAGTATCGTTGGATGCGAGTGGCACATTATGGAATCAGCGTTAATTACTTATTGATAACATGGTAAAAATCAGTCCTTATAGAACGCTTACGCTTTGGTCAGCTTGGGCCACCATATCCATCGCTGTTTATTTAACCCTTTATATTGACGCTAAGGTATGGACATTTATAGAAAACGACCCCAGTCGCATTACGTGGCTTATTTTGGGATTATTTACTCTCGGCGTAGTCGGTAGCGCGGTTCTCGCCCTACTGCTCACGGTCGAAGGCATTTTTGTACGAAAAATCCTGGAATCAGCGAAAGCAGGCGGGTTGCGAGGGATAAAGTCTGCAACACACAGGCGCGCGTCTCAACGTTTTTTCCGAGCGATGCAAGATACCCTTGACGCCGATGGACAACCGGATGCAGAACTCTTAGCCAACATTGAGCTCGCCGTTTACCAACGGATAAGCCATAGCGTCGAGGTCATTGGCAATCTCCTTATCACACTCGGCTTAATTGGTACGGTTATGGGCCTGACCTTAACGCTTACTGGCCTAACGAGCTCGCTGGAAGCGCTGGGCCACGATCAAGCACTGTTGTTAGCGGGCCTACAAAAAGCGATGGGGGGCATGGGAACGGCGTTCTACACCACGTTACTCGGTGCAGTGTTGGGCGGTGTGCTGCTACGCGTCTTCGCCCAGATCACTGACAACGGCGTAGGAGGCCTTTATGACAGCTTGATGCGAATCAGTCTCGTGTACTGCTCGGCGGATTACAAACCCTCTTTAGGCCGGGAGCTTCGTTTTCTCAATACTGAAATGCGGGTTCTTGAGAACAATATAAAAAGTGTGGAGTCCGCATTTGCAGCCTCTCAAAACGCCATGGCCACCTTCAAAGGGGAGCTTAAAGAATTCAGCAAAGACAAGAGCGGTGAAAAGGGCGAGTCGATCGAAGAGATAATCGGTCGACACAGGCATTATTGCCAGGTTCTGCAGGAAGAAATGCGCCTCATTAACGCAGTGAACAATTCGTGGTGGGCGCGCTTGAAAATGCTATTTGGATTTCGCCCTTAATCTTTCCACTTAAACGCAAACAGGATAGCAATGCGCGATCGTCGCAAGTTCGCCTACAGTAACATTCACGAAAGCTTTTCTGACGTTGCTCTATTAATGCTCGCAACGTTCGTGTTTCTTTTGGTAACCATCCTCATAACGTCAAGAGTGGCGGAGCAATACCAAGTCCCAAAACTAAAAAAACAAGTGGCATCGATGGAAGAGGAGTTGAAAAGATCACAAGGCGAGAATGATCGACTAATCGCCGAACTGGGTGAGGTCTTGGGTATGGCAACGGACGCGCAGATAGAACAACTTTTAAAGTCTGCCGGGGTTGGAAAGAAAGACTTCGATCTTTTCGTAGAAGGATTGAAGGCTATTCCGGGTTACGATATCCACCTGATTGTCGATGCGACCGGTTCGATGCACGGTGCCGCGACCTTCTTAATCCCGGTATTGAGAGCCATCGTGGTTCGCTCGGGCAAACAGTTATCGGCCGTCACTTGGTTTTCCGACGGCGACGTCGACACCTATTTAGGAACCATGGGCGCCATGTTTGACCAGCTCATGCAAGGCGCGCCGTTCATCGGTAATAACGAGACTATCGGACAAGCGTTTGTAAAGGCGGCGCGCAATGCTTCTCTGCCGGGCGCCTACATTTTGATCGGCGATGAACCGTCCGACGACAGAATTTACTATTCGGACATCCCTCGCCCGGTATTCTCATTGCCATTAGGTCGATCGGACCCGAACACGTTACGTGAGTATGAGACTCTCGCCGACAAGACGGGTGGTAAGATGTTGCATCTCAAGTTCCAATGATCGCGATCTATTTTGGGCAACCTTTATCGGCCAATTAATAGGCTTGCTCTCTAGTTACGCGCGCGCCTACCCACGATACGTCAGAACCGTCTCATGCAGCTATGAAAGGGTTATTTGCCTAATAGCTTCGATTCTATGCGGTGCATTTGAATCAATATATCTTCACTACGTACTTTTTGAAAAAAAATCAACGTTTCTTTTGCAAATCCGTTTGCGTATTGGTTACTGAACTCGAAAACAAACCGTCTACCGCTAAATACCGTGTTAACGTGACTGCGCCTTAACTTTGACTTTTGTAGTTCACCCAATGTTGCATTGGTTTCTTTCAAATACTCCAACCAAGCTTCCCTTGGCAGTAAATTAAAGAACTCATCGCTATAGAACTCCATCGCCTTGTCATAGTTCTGGCTCTTGATGGCTCCAAAGAACTCCTGTGCGGTGACTTCCACCGTACTCTGGCTGGCCTCCTGAGTACAGCCTGTAACCACCACTAGCACGAACACGAGCGGATAACGTATTTTCTCTTTTATTCTTTTCATTGTTTTTTTCATTTCATTGTTTTAAATCTTTATGGCCGTCATATCGAAGGGTTTCGCTTCATAACGTAGCATATTCATCAGAGCCCCACCAGCTGCGTATTACAGATTATTAGCCTTCACTGGAAGTCGAAATCTCCAGCGGCCAAAGATTACGCTACCGGCTAAGATCTAATTGGGCAACGTTCGCGTATTTTAAGTACGTACAATCCAGCGGGTGCTGGAGGCTCTCGTCGCCCTACCTTGGCTCGCACTCGTACCTCCATGTACCGGCTTTCGGAGTTCTCGGTGACTGCTCCTGCATTAGGGCCGCGGAAATTAATAATTGTCCAAAGATTGCGCCGGATTTTGGCTCAGATTCAAGGCACGGCAAGGGGCGCATAATCCCTTTATGTAACCTTTGCCGCAACACAGAAGCTGGGCCAA
>CALZJI010000295.1 GCA_945787615.1 uncultured Chromatiaceae bacterium
ATGGACGCCAATAGCAACGACGCAATAAAGCTGATTGACCGGGAAACGCTGTCGGCTTTACAGAGGGACGCGGCAACCTCGCCTCGCCGTCGCATGCATTTAAACTTCCATACTTCTATGGCCGAGTCCGTACAACGATTGGTTGTCGCGATCGAGCCGGATAGTTATATACGCCCGCACCGCCATGTTCAACCGCCCAAATGGGAATTCTTCCTCGTTATTAATGGCGCTGTGTCGCTGCTCCTCTTTGACGATTACGGCACGGTCGAACGGCGCCTCGATATGGGTCGCGGCGGGCCGGTATTCGGGTATGAGATTCCGCCCGGTGTATGGCATACCGTCGTGGCGTTGGAATCCAATACGGTCTTCGCGGAAGTAAAAATGGGCCCTTATGCGCCGATTGCGGACCAGGATTTCGCAGCCTGGGCGCCAATGGAAGGAGACCACGCCTGCGCTAAATTTACACGATGGTTTTATACGGCCGAGCCTGGCAGTACGCCTCCCGCCGTTAGTCAATGAATCCTATCAAGGTCGCGTTTTCGTTGTTGTGGTTTCGTCGCGAAACTCGCGTTACGGGCGCTGCAATGGTGACGATATAGTATACGTGTGCTCGACAGCATAATGGATGGGCTCCTTAATGCGGTGCAGTCGCATCAGTTGGATAGGGATTGTTAAGTCACGAGGGTTTGCGATACCCGCTAACAGGGTTGTGCGTTAAATTCACTTTTCCGTTTTCAAAGCATCCAAGACCGTTGTCAAAACCCCCTTTTTCACCTTTAACTTTTCTCTAAAATCCAGCCGGTCGGTATGGGAGATCTCCATCCGCAGATCAGAAAGGTCGTTTTCGAGGACGTCGATAAGAATCTCAATTTCGTTTGCCGCAAGGTCAATTTGAACCATTTCTACTGTCTCCTTCCCGTTTTGCACCCTCAAATCATTAGCCTATGACGGATGGCGCTGTAATTCAAGAGTGAAGATACAAAACTGTTTCGGGCGTGATCGCTCATCGCCACAACGTCGCGTCCATCCGGTACAGGCTGTGCAGTAATTGGTATACGCTGGTGCATCCAGCGGCGGCCGGAAACATCCATAGAGGTGCTAACGTGCCGCTATCCACCGGAGAGTCAGAACATCCCGCCCACACCCTCTGCGAATGACTAACGCGTCCTACTCTTTAAGAATTGCCCCATAGTTCCTTAAGCCGCCTATCTCGCCCGCAAGTAAACCGGTAAAACTTGTAGTGAAGAGGGTTCTTATCGTGAAAGTCTTGGTGGTATTCCTCCGCCCGATAAAAAGTGGTCATTGCGTTAATTTCGGTGACAATGGGTGCTGTGAAGGGTTTCGATGTCTCGAGCTGGTGTTTGGACTGTTCCGCCAGTCCCTTTTGTTTTTGGTTATGAAAAAAGATGGCTGAGCGGTACTGACTACCCTTGTCGCAGAACTGCCGATTCGGCGTAGTGGGATCGATGTTGCGCCAAAAGATATCGAGTAGATCCGCATAGCTCACTTTTATTGGATTAAACAGAATTTGTACGGCCTCCGCGTGCCCGGTTTGCCCCGCAGAAACCTCCTCGTAACTCGGGTCCGCTTTATGCCCCCCGGTGTACCCAGACGTGGTCGCGACGACGCCCTCGACTTTGTCGAAATCCGATTCAATACACCAGAAGCAACCCCCAGCAAATGTTGCAACAGCAAGGTCGTCTTTGACCATGGGCTCCTCTGCCATTGACGTTAGGGAAATCGTAACCATCCCGAACAGGCCAAGCACGGGCAACAGCACCCGTTTAATTTTCATTAGCAACCCAATACTGGTCATCTCGTCTCCGTCCCCTTTACCGTTATGACGTGTTGGACCAAACACGCCACTATTCGTTTCAGCGCACTCTTTTCGAAAAAATTCAACAGCATCGACCGTACCAGGGCGAGGCGTCCCCGATGCTAATGCTAATGCAACAGCGATGGTGGTCGAAAACAGCAAGAAAGGTCTGGATAGCTCGCTAAGCGTGAGGTATTCTCATCATGACAATTAAATACCTATCTCATTAACGTATTATTGTTGAGATACCTAATGAATGAAAACGGCGAGTTAATCCTGCTGCGTTGCGCGATGTCCCTTATACTCGAAAATCGGAGTGGTTGTGTTTTTAACGTTAACGGACTGATCCACTTCGTTCACAACCGTCTACCTCGTGTTTCTTCGGGTCCGCGTGCCATGGGTTCTGCGCCTTGCTTAGGTGTCGCGTCTCCGTCGGGTCAGCGGTGACGTGGTGCCGACCCTCGAAGTCGCCCAGTGATATCGCTGAGGCGTTGTGCACCCACGCGCGACTTAGGGCGTCGACCACTAGACGCTTAAGTGTTGCATCGCTTAAACGTCGGAAAAGGCTTTAGGAAAACATCATATGCTGATATTGTGTTCGACCATAGTTTTTTGTAACAAGTGATCAATGCCGGTTATATAGGGGAGCATACAGTGTTTCGGGTCAGTCTTCTGTGTTGTCTATGTCTATTCGTACCGCTAACCCAAGCGGTCGCGGAAACGGTTTACGTTACGGATAAACTCACTCTCGCTTTGCGTGAACGACCGAACGGCGGCGGTAAAAAACTTAAAACGCTTAGGAGTGGGGACTCACTTACGGTGCTTGAGCGCACTAAGAACTACGCCAAGGTGCGCACCGAGGGTGGCCTAGTGGGTTGGGCAAAAGTGGCATTTTTGGTAGTCGAAGTCCCCCCACGTTACAGAGTTTCGCAACTGGAGACCGAAAACACATCATTGGTTAAAAAACTCGAACAAGCCGAGAAGGCGCGGGATTTGGCGCAACAAAAGGCCAGCGACCTGCAGGTGACGTTAACGTCGTCCGAGCAAGCGTACACGCAGAACAAACGCACCGTGGAAGAACTTCGCAACGAAAATGACACGATGCATGCAGAATTAGAAAGCTACCAAGCAAGTATACCGCTAAGCTGGGTTGCGCCCATCACCGCTGGGGTCTTAGTGTTCGGATTTCTAGCAGGGCTTTGGTGGCTCGACTATCGAATCCGAAAGCGTCATGGTGGATTTCGCGTTTATTAGGCGTCAATCGAGCTCTGAAACACATCTACTGCCTTCAGTGGCGCCTGCGGGCGGTTGTTCATCTCGGCGCGGGGAATCGCTTTTAATAGAGGTAGCCTGGGTGGCGTATAACGGAACCCCGGCTTACGCGACCCGGGGTCCGGTTACCCCCGCTCGACCTATTCTGCTCTGAGGTGATGGCGGGGGATGCGCCGTAAATAACCTAGACATTCTTCGTTAGGCTCTTAATCTTGCCGATCGCCTTATCAATACAGTGTTCCGTGGCGGCCTTAACGCTTTTTCTAAATAAACGCGATTCGATTGGGAATACGGTTGCCTGATCTTTAATATCATAGGGCTCCACGGCGTGTACGCTAAACGTCTGCCCTGCGATAGCGCCGTTTAGGTTGCACTGTATGAAGTCGCTATCGTTAACGGGCCCCACTAACGGAACAGAAGGCGTGTACGTCGAGGATTTAAACTCATCGTAAGGTTCCTTAGTGCGATTCTGGCTTGCCGAGTAGCCATAGAAATTTAGAATCTCGAAATGGTCAATCTCGATGCTTTTCTCATACCCAAGTTTGCGCAGCAGGTAAGCTGCCTTGGCATCGAGCACTTCGATGGGGCGTGGAGAAAAATTATCCTCCCCTAACCGTATAACGAAATCGGTTAATTTCACGCGTTTGGATTTACGCTCCTGGCTGGGTCGGTTATCATTGACGGCCATAAATGCGTGATCGTAGCGCAGCACATTTTCAAACTGGATCTGTTGTTTGGGCGCAGCGCACGCCGTAAAGAATATAAAAAGAAATAACAAGCCTATATGTTTTATCATCATTAACTCATTCCTAATTGTTGAATAATGTTTCACGTTCGTCTCCCTTGTCATGGGCGAGTTTGCCAGCAAAATAATACGCTGTCGCATTTTCGACGTTTTAACGCGAGCGAGATTGTTCCCACGTTGGGGGCTAGCTCGTTTAAGGATGCAGCTGTGGATAAGGTTAAATTGGTCACCCGTGGATAAGGCCTCACGCCATGTATATCGCCTAAATTCACCACACCGTACCCTTCCATTCATAGAGCGCATAGACAAATAATACTTGAAGCAAAATGTTTAACGATGTAATAGTTACGTAGGAATTTGTGATTTATTTACGTTTGGGCTTGAGATCGGACATAAGGGCCACGGAAAAAAATAATTATCCAACCTTGCTTGTCTTTTCACTCAGCTTCCGCGTTACGGCAAGTGTTACATATTTCAATATGCGCCACTTGCCGCGCCTTGAATCTGAGCAAAAATCCGGCGCAATTTTGGATAATTATTATTTTCCGCGGCCCTAAGCCCGAGTCTATGAGCATGGTGTCCCTAAGGACTCGCGCAAAAATAACTTCACATTTTGAACATCGATCCATCCCGCCTGGCTTCGTTGCCTACATGGACGTAGGTAAGGGGCGAGAGCACGCCTACAGGGATGTAGGTGGTAGGGCAACGCAGGACGCAGTTGCCGAGGACGCGGTAGCTTTGCCAGGCGGGCGCCTCAACGCTCAAAAATGTAAACTTATTTTTGCGCGAGCCCTAA
>CALZJI010000296.1 GCA_945787615.1 uncultured Chromatiaceae bacterium
CCGCATAAAATTAACATGGGCGTTACGACTAGGGTGAAATAATAATTAAAATAATCGTAGGTAGGCGAGAAGGTGGCCATGACAATGGCCGGTGCGGCAAAGCACAGCCCGCAGAGGAAAACGACCGGGATGACAAGCAGGGCGTTCCAATCGTCAACAGCGCCTATTAACGCCGCAACAATAAGAATTGCCGTACCGCTAAACAGGGCTTTGGTTGCGCACCAAATGAATTCCCCGGCGACGATGTCGTCAATCTCGATGGGCGTCGTCAATATTGCCGCGTAAGTTTGTTGAGGGACCATACGCGTGAACACCGAATATGTTCCCTCTAGGCTGGACGTCATCATTGCCGACGAGGCAACGATTCCGGAAGCGAGAAAGGTAATATAGGGTATATCGCCGATTTCCCCAACAAAACGGCCTAGCCCGTAACCGAAGCCAAAGAGATAAATCAAGGGTTCACCAAAATGCAACACCAACGCGGGGCCAGCGAGTTTGCGCCACACCAAGATATTTCGTTCCCATACCGCCAATGACCGTCGTCTCAGGCGAGGTAAGCGAAGGTCAACCATACCGGTTATTAGTCCCGCAGTTCACGGCCCGTTAATTTTAGGAATACGTCTTCCAAATTAGCAGGACGATGTAGGTACGTTACGTCCGCGCAATCCTTTAACCGCGTAATCATCGGCCGCGCGTCGTTAGTATAGCAATATAGGCTATTGTCGACCGTTTCTAGGCGGCAGCCTTGTTCGGTATTTAGCGCATAGCAGTTCGCTAGATCTTCTCCACGTATCTCGAGAACTTCTTTTTCGACGTGGCGACCTATAATTGCCATGGGTGATCCCTGATCGAGGATTTTTCCTTGGTCCATGATGACCAGTTCGTCGCACAAACGCTCTGCTTCTTCCATATAATGGGTCGTGAGCAAGAGCGTTTTTCCCTCACTAACCAGTTGGCGTAACCTTGCCCAGATCAAGTGTCTAGCTTGCGGGTCTAAGCCCGTGGTAGGTTCGTCCAGAACAAGCAAGTCCGGGTTGTTTATTAACGCTCTTGCAATGGTTAGCCGCCGTCGCATACCGCCGGATAGGGTAGCGGGTTTTGCGTTCGCTTTCTCCCCCAGTTCCATTAATTTAAGGAGGGCGCTTGCACGTTCCTCAACCAATTTCGCGTTCAAGTCAAAATATCTACCGTACATTCGTAGATTCTCGAAAACGTTAAAATCGGGATCAAGGCTGTCGATCTGGGGAACCACGCCAATGCGCTCACGCGCCACATCGCCGAATTTCGGCATCGTGAGTCCAAAGACGCGCAAGTCTCCCGCTGACAGGGGCGAGATACCCAAAATAAGGCGCAGTGTCGTGGTTTTTCCGGCGCCATTAGGACCAAGAACACCGAAACACTGTCCTTTGGCGACCGAAAAGGAGATGCCGCGAACGGTAAGTGAACCATTAAATGTTTTTTCAATACCACTTGCATGGATAACAGGTTCGCTCGGCTCAGTCACGTTTTCATTTTCCGATAAACGTCAGCCCGTAGAAAAAAAAGACAGAACCCACCTAGGGCGACAAGAAGATTTTGCAGGATTTTACCGTAGACTAACAGAAGAAGTGGTGGGGTGTCGTGTTAGTGCGTTGGCACGTCATCGCTCTCGCCATCCCTGGCTACCGCGAAATTAGTGCGTCCGTGCACGTCATCGCTCTCGCCATCCCTGGCTACCGCGAAATTAGTGCGTCCGTGCACGTCATCGCTCTC
>CALZJI010000297.1 GCA_945787615.1 uncultured Chromatiaceae bacterium
TCGCGTTCGAATGTTGTCCTGAAGGCATCGCCGTTCGGAGGGTTTTCTATAAAACAAAAAAAAGCCTTAGAACATCTCGCGCGTTGAGTGAGGATAAAAATAACCCCAACTGTATGAATAGCTTATAAACGCTCGCTCGCAGGGAGGGAGTTTCCGCGATCTAATGGCCTTTAGTAGAAATTCCCGCGACTGGGCGCGTTGCAGGCATTCGCGTTTTCGCCCTCTAGACTCTCCTAACAAAGCTGCTACGACAACGTTGGCTCACGTTTCGCTTTCTACGGTTAGCGCTACGCACGCTTTTAGAAACGTGTGGAGATCTGGAAAATTCCGTTCAGTTCCCATCACCACGCGCGGCGCTTGAATGGCGTAGCGATGCAATCCGCCTCGCGTGCTGAATATTGAGGTGCGCTCCGAAAATCTAGCGTATTAGGTTATATTATAGGTATGCGAGGTAAATCGCTAACACAAGAACACGGTCGTTACCCGCTAATCGGTCCCGACGATCCGCCGCCGTTTACCCTCGTCAACGATAGCGGCGGCGCAAAAGCTTTGTTGGTGGGGGACCATGCCAGCCGTGCGTTTCCGAAAAATATGATGCAGCTGGGGCTGGACGAGGTTGTCATGGATCAACATGTCACTTGGGATATCGGGACTAACGCGCTAATTCATCGCTTGTCGAAACAGCTGGATGCGCCGGCCATTTTAGCGGGTTACTCGCGCTTAATTGTGGATACTAACCGCAGCCTCGAAGACCCTACGGCGATACCGGTTATGAGCGACGGTATCTTGATTCCCGGCAACCAAGGATTAACCGATGACGACAGAGCGTTGCGTGTGCAATCGTTCTATCAGCCCTATCGGGATGCCATCGAAGACGTTTTAAATAGTTTCCGACATCGCGGCATCACCCCCGCTTTCATTGCGATCCATAGTTTTACGCCCGAGATGGGAGGTTTTCGGCGACCTTGGCACATCGGTGTTCTTTGGGATGTGGATCCGCGCCTTCCGCTGCCGCTGATGGAGAAGTTGAACGCCCGTCCGGACGTGATCAACGTCGGGGATAATGAGCCGTATTCTGGACGACATCCGGCGGATTTCACCATTGACCATCACGCGGAGTCTGCGGGATTGCCACATGTGTCCATCGAAGTACGGCAGGATTTAATCGATACGGACCCCGGTGTGGAGCGATGGGCCGGCATCCTTGGCGATGTACTTGAAGAAATTCTCGCCGACGAAGACCTCTACACGGTGTTGGAGCGATAGATGCACGTGCAACCATCATTTACGGTCGGTATTGAAGAAGAATACCACCTTGTTGATAAGATCACGCGCGATGTGGTGAGTGATCCTCCCCATGAAATTCTGGAAGAGTGCGAGCGGCTATCAGAAGAGGGGCAGGTCAGCCCTGAACTGCTTCGCTCTCAGATTGAAGTGGGTACACGAGTTTGTCATACCATTGCCGAGGCGCGAGATGATCTAGCTCGGCTGCGCCGTATGGTCGTCGATGTCACAGGTAAATACGGCTTAGCCCCCATGGCGGCCTCGACTCATCCGTTTGCCCACTGGCAAACGCAACGTCACACTGACAAGGAGCGTTACAACGCGCTCTCCCGCGACATGCAGGCGCTGGCGCGACGGATGTTGATTTGTGGTATGCACGTTCACGTCGGCGTCGAAGACGATGAGTTGCGCATTGATCTAATGAATCAGTTTACGCATTTTTTGCCGCTTATGCTCGCCTTAAGTTGTTCGTCACCGTTTTGGGAGGGCGGTGATACGGGGCTTAAGTCATTCCGACTTACCGTTTTTGATAATTTTCCGCGAACGGGTTTGCCCGAGCGATTTAGCAGCTTTGCGGAATATCAATCGCAAGTCAGGGTTATGGAAAAAGCGGGAATCATTGAAGACGCGACCCGTATATGGTGGGATTTGCGTCCGAGTGCTCGGTATCCTACCTTGGAAATGCGTATTACGGATCTCTGTACGCGACTCGATGATGCCGTTAGCGTCGCCGCGTTGACCATGTGTGTGCTCAGTATGCTCTATCGATTAAGGCAAGAGCACAAAGTGTGGCGGATTTATCCGCGAATACTAGTCGACCAGAATCGCTGGCGCGCCATGCGCTATGGTGTTGACGAGGGTTTAGTGGACTTCGCGGCAGCCGAAATCATCCCCTTTACGGACTTATTGGAGGAGCTTGTTGCACTGGTTCGCGATGATGCGCAACGGTTAGGCTGTACCGAGGAGGTCGAAAGAGCGCTGGAGATTCCGAAGCGCGGTACGAGCGCCCATCGTCAGCTCGAAACCTATAAGACGGCCATTATTGAAGGTGCAAGCCACGATGAAGCATTACGGGCAGTCGTGGACATGCTTATCGACGCAACCAAAGAAGGGCTCTGATCTCAAGTATTCGGTCTATGCGTTGTTCATCCCTAGTCTCCGTCCTCATGCCTGTACGTAACTGCGGCGCGTTTTTGCAGGACGCCATTGAAAGCATTCTTAATCAAACGTACGGTAATCTTGAATTGATTATTGTCGATGACCATACGTCCGACGGTTCATTAGATGCCATTCGTTTTCGCGATACGCGCATAATACGCACTACTAACCCGGGTCGGGGTATTGTCTCTGCGCTGAACCACGCGTGTTTTATGGCTAGGGGGGCGTTTTTGGCAAGAATGGATGGGGACGATATTGCGCTTCCTGCGCGGTTCGAAACCCAAGTTGCTTTTCTTGAAGGGAATCCGGAGATCGGCATCGTGGGTGCTCAAGTCGAGATGTTCAGCGATTGTCACGGTCTTGGGTCAGGCTACGAGGCGTATGAACGTTGGATTAACGATTTGTTAACGCCTGGCGACATACAACGCGAGCTGTTCATAGAAAGTCCTATTCCTCATCCAACGGCGATGTTTCGCCGCGATGTCTTAGCGGCGCTGGGCGGCTATCGCGATGTGCAATGGGCGGAAGATTACGACTTGTGGCTGCGGGCCTATGAAGCGAAGATCTTGATGGCGAAGCCGGAAGGTGTCTTACTGAAGTGGCGAGATCGACCGAATCGCGCGTCTCGAACCGATCCGAGGTACGCAAACGATAGGTTTATTCTGGCGAAATGCCACTATCTATCGCGTACGCTGATGCGCGGACGAAACGCGGTCATTTGGGGCGCCGGCCCGACCGGTACCAAAGTTTTTGATTCGCTAACACGAGAAGGGATTACGGTGAGTGGGTTCATCGAGGTGCATCCTCGGCGAATTGGCGGTCGCAAGCGTGGCGTGCCTGTGATGCCGATGGAGGCCGTCAGGGATTTCGGTTGCGCGTTGATTCTTGGCGCGGTGGGCTCGCGTGGCGCGAGATCCGAAATCAGGGCGTTTTTAACATCCCTGGATAAACAAGAAGGAAATGATTTCTTGTTTGTGGCGTGAACCAGGAGCCCGCATTTCTCACCAAGACGGGCGAGAGCGCTCGGGTCTGGTGAGAAATGTGGGCTCGCCAGTCGCAACTGGATGGGAACAAGACGATGGCAACCGTACTGCTTACCGGTTTTGATACCTGGCATGAAGTGGAATACAACTCCTCATGGGAGGCGCTGGTGGACGCGCCGCTGTCTTTATCGAAGGATTGGGAGGTTAAGCTTCAGCAGTTGCCCGTGTCTTGGGAGCGCGCGCCGCGTCGATTGGAAGAAGCATTGACGGGCGATGAAAAAGCGATCATCTGTTTCGGTATGGGGAAGGGGGAGAAAATTCTCCTCGAAAGGATCGCTAAAAACGTTGTTGATGCTTCGCGCATGGATTGCGACGGCGTGGTCCACAATCGCTCGCTGATTAGTGGCAGCGGTCCGGCCGCCTATCGGGCTCGCCTTCCCATTGAGAGGATTCAACACGGGCTCAGCGCGCACGGGATTCCCTGCGAGGTCTCGGATAACGCGGGAACGTACTTATGCAACTATCTATTCTATCGGTTACTCAATCGTATCGCTGAAAAAAGACAGCGTATAACGGCGGGCTTTGTCCATGTTCCGCCTTATCCGTGCGATGGTGGGATGGAGAAAAAGCAGTCGAGTCGTGCGATCGCATTACTCGTCGATGAGGTGGTGCGCCACACCGAATGAGGTCAGCGGCGATTTGGATACCCTTAAACAACGTTCTTTTCGGTGTTTGCCGACAACTTTCAGTGCAACTCCCTGTTCATATTACGGAAAATGCTTATAGGTGCGCCGGTCGGGGTGGTAACGTCGTTCAACGTTACCGGCCGAAAATCGAATTTTAGCGCGTCGGTCTTTGTGTTGTCTGCGTTGATCGTGACGTCGTTCTTCGCCCTGGTGCAGCGGTTTCGGAAAATACATCTAGCGAGCCTCCCTCATTACCCCTGATGTCAACAGTTCGAGGTATTGGTTGTTTCGCTCCTTTAAGCAAAAACGGCGCCATAAAAGTAATGTTCTGTTTTTGCGAAATATTTTTAGAGTTTTGATGCGTCTGGAGAAACGACTGTAAAAGTTTTCGACAGTCTTTAACCTGGGTTTCCAAAGAGAATGGGCTAGAGCGCTACCCATACCACGTTTTTCCGCCGCGCTAATCAAGGATGCTTCGCCACGCGCCCTCGGTCACTTCCGTGAGTTGGTTATAGTCTCGCGAGGAGTGCGCTCGTCGAGTTGCCGCGCAGCTTTAGAGCGGAACGATTTATCCAATTCCGCGCATTCCTGTACGTCCTGCACCCCAACACGCCCCATGTTGGGGGTATCGATTTGCACGTGGCGCGCCGCTGTAGCCGCCATTCCCACGCTTGTAAAGTCGACGATAACGATGTAGTGAAGCGTGTCCGTGCCGGTTACGTAGCATTTATACTCGGTCGCGTTGGCTTGCCCCACCAAGAGAAGCGACATCAGGAAAGTCAGCGTAATTTGCCGGCAGCGGCGTATAAAACTCTTCATCTTGGCCTCCCGTTTTTCGGAATCGGACCCGCGCGTCGACTCGTATATCGGTAATTGGTTTTTACGTGGTCGTGTCGCCGGCCGCCGTTACCATCTTCTTTTAAAACATACCGGCGATATGTTGGTGATCGCCGTACAAATGTTGAGGTAACTCAATGCCAAAGGCACAAGCTAAATAGTCTATCGCAACGCGCTGCTCTTGCCTAATCGCGGTGACGGCATGGGCGTTGGTACGTGGAATCAAGAAACACGCACTCCTGGAAATTGTGATAACGGTGGGCGCGCCATTAAACTTCTCGTAAAGGCCTAGAGTTGCTATCCTCTATCGCTCGAGAGTCGTTCCACCATGTTTCGGAGAGACGACATGGATGTGCAAGCTGTTGTGGTATTGGCCGCGAATCAACCGCTCATGATCGAGACGGTGCAATTAGAAGGCCCTAGAGCCGGTGAAGTTCTGGTTGAGGTTAAAGCGACGGGTATATGTCACACGGATGCTTATACGCTGTCTGGACTGGACCCCGAGGGATTGTTTCCCGCTATCCTCGGGCATGAAGGTGCGATGCGACCCAAGCGCCGTGGGCCAGTCATTATCGTATGTACAGCTACGTCACCGAAGAGCTTCACCAGTTGCTTGGTGCGCATTTTCCCGTCGATCTAACCCTGCAAGGAATCATGGGGCATTCGATGGGCGGACATGGCGCGCTGGTTTGCGGATTTAACAATCCCGGTAAATATCGGTCTGTTTCGGCGTTTGTACCTATTTGCGCGCCTTCTGAATGCCCTTGGGATTTGAAAGCGTTTAATTGTTGTTTGGGATCAAACAAAGACGCTTGGCGGCGTTACGATGCCAGTGAGCTGGCCAAGCGAGCGCCTCTGTCCTTTCCTATTCTCGTCGACCAAGGTAGCCAAGATCAGTTTCTTGACGAGCAGCGTAATCCGGAACGATTAACTACGGCCTGTCAATCAAGTGGGCAGGAGCTGCGTCTGCATCGCCGCTTAGGTTACGATCACAGCTACTTTTTCATTTCGAGTTTTATCCAGGACCATATTACCTACCATGCGCGTTATTTGAAGGCCTAGCGGTTTTGGCTGTCTCGCTAAAAAACTCAAGTCGAGCTCGGGTAAATAGGCCGTCTACGCCAGTCGCGGTATCGCCTTATGTCGGACGGTGAACGTTGTTGGCCATGAGGGGTCTAAAACCGTACTTTATGTAAAGCCGCAACGACCGCTAACACCGTTGCGTGTAACTGCGCGCTTGTGTTTTTGTGTAATAACGAAATCAATACAACCCGTTAGGTTTCTCTGCGTGACGACGGAGATGGGGGCTCACCGGCTTATACTTTATTGTGATACTAAAAAAACGTTGAGAACGATGACTCGAAGAAGAACGATCGTGGGGGTGTTATTGCCGGTTGCGATCCTCGTGGCAGGGGTCGGCGCATCGGCCGGCTTGGTGCTATCGAAACCAAAACCGGCCACTAAAGCGGTCGAGGAGCGCACCTGGTTGGTGCGTAGCGAAACGGTCATGCTCGGCGACAATTTGCCAGGCTTGCGCCTCTACGGGCGAGTTCAATCTCCGAGTGAAGTGACGTTGACGGCGGCTATCGAGGCGGATGTAACAAAGGTGTTAGTGCGCGCGGGTGATAAGGTCGAAGCAGGCCAGGTGGTGGTGGAACTGGATGATCGCGAAGCACGCTTCCGGCTGCGTCAACGGCAAGCGGAACTTTCGGAGATTGACGCGCTTATTAAAGGGGAGAAGGAGCGCCACGCCAACGATAGCGTGGCACTCGAGCATGAGCAAGAACTGCTGAGATTGGCGGAGAAGGGTGTTGAGCGAGCGCGTCAATTGCAGCGCCGCAGTTTGGGCACCCCCTCACAGCTCGATGAAGCACTTGAAATCAAAGCGCGTCAAGAGTTGGCCGTGGCGAATCGGCGCTACGCGGTGGTTGAACATCCCGAACGCTTGGCGCAACTCGAGGCGCGCCGTGACCAAGCGGCGGCGGGCTTGGAATTGGCCGGTTTGGACCGAGAACGCACCCGCGTCCGGGCACCGTTTGCGGGCCGTATCACCAGTACGCCGGCCGCCGCCGGTAAACGTGCCCGGGTCGGCGAAAACCTTGTGGCGTTATACGATCCATCCGCGCTAGAAGTACGTGCGCAGCTCCCCATGCAGCTCATGCGCGATTTGCGCGTGGCGATGGAGAACGGCCAGCCGCTACTTGGCCAAAGCCATATTGACGGCGTAGAGGTCCAGCTTGTGTTAGAACGCTTCGCCTCGTTGGTTGAAGCGGGTCGCGGCGGCGTTGACGGCTTTTTTCGCGTCGAACAGGGCGAATCCGTACTCCAGATCGGTCGCGTTCTGGATCTTATTTTAGCTCTGCCTGCTGTTTCGCGGACGATCACCCTTCCCCGAGAAGGCCTCTACGGCACAGATCGAGTTTATAAGATCGTTGAAGAGCGATTAGTCGCTGTGCCGGTGACGGTCGTTGGCGAAGTGGCCCAGGAGAGGCCCTCAGGCCGTTTGGTCATACAGAGCCCCGAACTGGCCGATGGTGACAAGGTGCTGGTGACGAAATTCGCCAATGCCATGGAGGGTCTGCGCGTTACCCTTGGCCAGGAGGCGCGATGAACGCAGCACTTCCCCGTGGCGGCGTATTAAGTTTTTTTACGCACCATCCGGTCGCGGCCAATCTTCTTTTGATGGTAATGGTGATGGCCGGCATTTGGGGTCTCGCCAAGCTAAATACACAATTTTTCCCCAATTTCGCCTTAGACTTAGCGACGGTGCGCGTCGTTTGGACGGGGGCCAGCGCCGAGGATGTGGAAACATCCGTAACTCGGCCGCTTGAGCAAGATCTCCGTACCTTAGATGGTTTGAAGAACATTAGCTCCACCTCCGCCACGGGTATTGCTGCCCTCACCCTAGAGTTCGAAGAAGACACCGACATGGGCGCAGCGTTAGACGAAATCAATGAACGGGTGGCGCGCATTCGTAATCTCCCTTCAACGGCGGAGGATCCGGAAATTACCCGTATTGTTCGCTACGAGCCCATCGCGCGTTTGACATTGACCAGTGACGCGATGTTGGATGAGTTGCGCCATCTTGCGTATCAAATAAAAGACGACCTCCTCGATAGAGGTATCGCCAAGATAGATATCAGCGGTCTACCGGAAGACGAAATTGCCATCCAAGTGCCCAGCATTCGTCTCCAAGAATTGGGCTTGTCCATCGATGAACTCGCCGATCGTATTCTTCTGCAGAGCCGCGACTTGCCGGCGGGTTTCGTGGGTAAAGATGATGTCGCAAGGCAGATTCGTAGTCTCGATCAACAACGAAGCGCGAAAGGATTCGCTGAATTACCCGTATTGAGCGACGAGCAAGGACGGTTATTGAAGCTTGGCGATATCGCGACGGTCGAGCGCCGTTCCCGGGACAACCAAGTGCATTATTTCATCGACGGCAAGCCCGCCGTCGAAATGCTGCTACAACGCACCGAGACGGCGGATTCGTTAGCCTCTGCACGAATTCTTGAGAAGTGGTTAGAGGAGGTCCGGCCAACATTGCCGCCGCACGTCAAACTGGACGTCTATGATGCGTCCTGGCAGTTGATTAAAGAACGCATAATGTTGCTTGTGACCAACGGTTTAGGTGGGTTGCTGTTGGTTATTTCGATACTGTTTATTTTTCTAAATGGTCGCATTGCATTTTGGGTGGCTGTTGGTATCCCCGTTTCATTCATGGCCACGTTGGGGATGCTTTATGCGGTGGGTGGCAGTATCAATATGATCAGTCTTTTTGGTCTTATTATGGCCTTGGGGATAATCGTTGATGACGCTATCGTGGTGGCGGAGAACGCCCAAACCAATCACGAACGAGGTGAAGACGCTGAGATGGCGGCGGAAAACGGTGCCAAACGCATGTTCGCTCCCGTGACATCCTCATCTTTAACCACCATTGCTGCTTTCCTGCCGTTGATTCTGATCGGCGGAATCATTGGGAATATGCTTTTTCAAATACCGTTAGTGGTGATTTGCGTTGTCATCGCTTCCTTAGTCGAGTGTTTACTTGTATTGCCCGCGCACATGCGGTTCTCTCTGGCGGGTATGCGAGGACGACCGGTGCGGAGTTTTCGGGTGAAATTTGATCGAGGGTTTTCTCATTTCCGAGACCGTATCTTTCGCCCGCTCGTCGAGCTGGCCGTTCGCTATCGAGGAACTACGTTGGCCGCGGCAGTGGCGACGTTGATTGTTGTAATTGGTCTCGTGGCTGGGGGGCGTATTGGTTTTACGTTTTTCCCCGGTGTCGAGAGTAA
>CALZJI010000298.1 GCA_945787615.1 uncultured Chromatiaceae bacterium
AACAATTGTGACCCCCGCCTACCTTAGTCACCATGGTTGAGTCCTTTGGCGAAGTCAGATCGACCACCGAAATGGCGCTACTGTACGCTTGATTAATATCGTCCTGACGAACGAACTGCGGACTTTGCCCCCCCGCGGCGTGGCACCCGCCGCAACGGTTGGTCGCCTTGAGATTGTCCCAAACGTTAGTCATGAAGGCCTGTACATCAGCGGTTGACGGTACCGGACCTGTGTAGGAGCGAGCGGCTATCGTGGACGTTTCAGTAAGCTCTGTGGTGGGCACGCTGTCGAGACAAGCCGTGAGGCTCATCGCGATGACCAACGCTAACCATGGAGCGCGCCACGAGCACGGATGATGATGGCCACTGGTGGATATCTTTTTTTCTCGGTACTTCATTCTTGTCTCCGCAAACCTGCTAATACTGCACGGCCTATGACCCCCGTTTCGCGTCTTAAGAAACGGGAGCAGATATGGCCGTTCAACCTTTTCACGGGCCTAATCTCCCATGCAATAAACGGCTGATTCCGCGAAAGGTTGTTTAATGTTGTAGCTATTGGCTTTAAACGAGGCGACCATTGCGTCCACTTGATTGCGATCGCTCGTGTCGCCAGGACCTCGTAGACATACCGCTCTAAACACTTTTTCAACTTGGCACTGAGCAAAGGCTTCACTGTTTGCCAGCTCGACGCCCAGGGATTTGGCCCCCTCGCCGCTTCCGGTTAATCCAAGGGTATTGGTGTCCCATCCTAACAAGGCGTTTGGGCCGTTTCGCCAGTAGTTGTCCCACCCGTCATCGGGGGTGACATAACCGTAGCTGAAGTTATTTGAATTAATATGGTATTTACCTTGTACTCGCGTTCCCGTATCCGGGTCGATGGTCCCGGCACTGTTGTAGACGAGCCTACCGTTCTCTCCTTCCGGATCTCCGTCGCTGTCATACTCGTATTCATAGTAGGCGAACGCCTGAGCCATGGGATCCATTCCGCTGTGACAACCAATGCACGAATTGAGAAAAATACGGCTGTCACCGCCGGGACTGCGCGAGACATCTTGGCGGATCCGATCGGGTGGTCGGGTGGT
>CALZJI010000299.1 GCA_945787615.1 uncultured Chromatiaceae bacterium
CTGCGTTGCCTACATGGACGTAGGTAAGGAGCGAGAGCAGGACGCGGAAGCTTTGCCTACATGGACGTAGGTAAGGAGCGAGAGCACGCCTACAGGGATGTAGGTGGTAGGGCAACGCAGGGCGCAGTTGCCGAGGACGCGGAAGCTTTGCCTACATGGATCGTAGCTAAGGGCCACGGAAAAAAATAATTATCCAACTTTGCTTGTTTTTTTGCTCAGCTTCTGCGTTACGGCAACTGTTGCATATTCCAATATGCACCACTTGCCGCGCCTTGAATCTGAACAACAATCCGGCGCAATCTTTGGATAA
>CALZJI010000300.1 GCA_945787615.1 uncultured Chromatiaceae bacterium
CGCCACCATGCTTCTCCGCCATCACCTTCGTGATCGCCGCGGTCAACGTCGTCTTACCATGATCCACGTGACCAATCGTGCCTACATTTACATGTGGCTTCGTACGCTGAAATTTCTCCTTAGACACGGTACGCCCTCCTCAACTTTCTTCATCACCAGCCGCCCCGGCAAGCGGAACAAATACTCACTACACTGGACGGAAACGCCTACTTAATCCGTAGCAACGCCAACACAAACCGGCCCTTATACTTCCAACCTGCTAGAGGTTGCGGCAACGCAATCTATGGAGCCCATAACCGGATTTGAACCGGTGACCTCTTCCTTACCAAGGAAGTGCTCTACCTCTGAGCTATATGGGCAAAATCAACCAGCTTACGCCAAGCCGCCAAAGAATGCCCGACACCGCCTAGCCTGGAGCGGGTGATGGGAATCGAACCCACGTCATCAGCTTGGAAGGCTGAGGTTCTACCATTGAACTACACCCGCCTACCGCTCAGACTACAACGAAAGCAAAATCCCCAACCCATCGAGATACAGCCGGCCACACCTTTCCTGACACGCTCAACCACCATAGCTGGTGGAGGGGGGAGGATTCGAACCTCCGAAGGCTGAGCCGTCAGATTTACAGTCTGATCCCTTTGACCGCTCGGGAACCCCTCCAAAAAATAAGTCGGCTATTGTGGCCTAGCCTAGAGTTTGTGTCAACTCCCAAGATAAATCAACTAACTACGCATCCTAGCCCGCGCCATTACCAAAAGACTTGTCAACGCAAACACGGGTCCGTAGTATTGATCCGCACAGATTTATTACCAAACAGGTCTATATATTAAAAGAGTCGGACCATGAAAGAACGATCCATTTTGGTTACGGGCGGCGCCGGTTACATTGGTAGTCACGTTGTGCGGCAACTTGGGGAGCTAAACAAGCGGGTCGTCGTACTCGACAACCTTACCACGGGCTTTAGTCAAGCCGTCCTGCACGGAGAGTTGATCCAGGGTGATACGGGCGATATGGCGCTCCTATCCAGGCTACTGGACGACTACGACGTTGAGTCTGTGATACATTTCGCCGCCCATACCATCGTCCCCGAATCGGTCAATAACCCTCTAAAGTATTATGGAAATAATACCTGTAGTAGCCGGAATCTACTCCAGTGCTGCGCCGAAGCCGAGGTAAAGAACTTTATCTTTTCCTCCACTGCAGCCGTTTATGGCATACCCCAGAGCGGCCTGGCACGAGAAGATGATCTAACCGGGCCCATTAATCCTTACGGGACATCAAAGCTTATGACGGAATGGATGCTTCGGGACCTTAGCACAGCCACCGGCCTGAACTATACCATTCTTCGCTATTTTAACGTTGCAGGCGCAGACCCCGGAGGTCGCATCGGCCAATCCACGGCACAAGCGACCCTGTTGATCAAAGTGGCGTGCGAAGCGGCCATTGGCAAACGGACCGCCGTATCTATTTTTGGCACCGACTACGACACCCCAGACGGCACAGGCGTACGCGACTACATTCACGTCGAAGACCTGGCGAGCGCCCACCTCGCGGCGTTGAATTACCTACACGAAGGTGGCCAATCTACCACGGTTAATTGCGGCTACGGTCACGGTTATAGTGTTCGCGAAGTCCTGGAAACCGTTGAGAAAGTTCACGGTCAGCCCCTAACCGTTCGAGAGGAACCGCGCCGCCCGGGCGATCCGCCGTCATTGGTTGCGGAGACCTCGCGCATCAGAAGAACGTTAAATTGGCAACCACAGCATGACGACCTTGAATTTATCGTTAAAACCGCTCTAGCCTGGGAAAAGAAACTCCTCAAATCGTCGGACTATTCTTAGAAATTAAACGCGACGGGTAAGACCCCGCCGCTGCGGCCGGTTTGCAGATTAGTGGCTCCGCACTATATGTCGTTCGCTTAATGCACCCGGTAAGGAAACAGACAATCAACCGTGCGCCGTTACTAAGCGATACGGGCACTGATCCGCTTTAAGAGAACACCGCAGTCCAGCCAGGCTTAGACACCCTTTAGGCTTCTACGCCGAGACCTGTTCTAGAGAGCGAAATAAAGATGACATAAAATGTCTGCCCCTATACAATTAAGTAATATTGCCTACTTGCGCGCAACCATGACAGGACGTTGATGTGACTCGAATTTTCTTCGCACTGCTTTCCCTACTCATCTTCAGCACCCCTCAAGCTCAAACGACAAAATACGTAACTGATCGCCTGGAAATCACCATGCGTAGCGGGAAGAGCACATCCCATAAGGTGATTAAAATGCTACCGAGCGGAACAGCACTGGCGGTACTGGACACTGACAAGGAGTCCGGATACTCGCATGTAAAAACAAATACCGGTTTAGAAGGTTGGGTAATTACACGCTATTTATTAAACGAACCCGTTGCCAGAGAGCGGCTTGCCAAGGCCGAAGCGACCATCGAGCAGCTACGCGCAGAACAGTCATCAAATCAGGCGCGGCTTTCGAATTTAAGCGGCTCACAGCAGTCCCTCGATAAATCAAACAAAGCCTTAACAACGGAAAATAAAAAATTAAAACAGGACCTTACACGCATTCGACAAACTGCGGGCAACGCTTTGAATCTGGAGAACGAGAACCAGTCGCTGAAGAAAAAGCTATTTTCCATAGAGCGTGATTACCAACTACTGCAACAACAAACCGAAGCGCTCAAGGATCGTAGCGATCGTGATTGGTTTATCGCAGGCGCCGGCGTTCTCATCGTAGGCATGATGATGGGGTTTGTCTTTCCCAAGCTTCGTTGGCGCAAGAAGTCCAGTTGGGGTTCGTTGTAGTGGCCTCATTTGCTGCATTTCTCACCAGGATCTGCGCGAGCTTCAGCCGTACCTGTGAGAAATGCGGCTGAGTTATACTATTCAATCCAACTGCGATACATCCCGCACCGCACCCCGCGACGCGCTGGTGGTCATGGCCGCGTAGGCGCGTAATGCCGCGGAAACGCTACGCTCGCGGTTTACGGGCTTCCAGGCCTGAGCACCTTTTGCCAACATCGCCTCACGACGTTTAGCGAGCTCCTCATCGGACAGCGCTACCCGTATCGCGCGCTGGGGTATATCGATTTCAACGATGTCTCCCTCCTTAACTAAGCCAATGACTCCCCCCTCGGCGGCTTCGGGCGAGACGTGACCAATGGATAAGCCTGATGTTCCCCCGGAAAAACGTCCATCGGTAATCAACGCGCAGGATTTCCCCAATCCCTTGGATTTTAAATAACTCGTGGGATAGAGCATCTCTTGCATACCAGGCCCGCCGCGCGGCCCTTCATACCTAATAATTAAAACGTCGCCGACATTAATCGCCTCGCCCAAAATTGCGTCGACCGCTGTCTCTTGGCTTTCAAAGATTCTCGCCGGTCCAGAGAATCTTAAAATGTTTGCGTCGACACCCGCCGTCTTGACCACGCAGCCTTCCTCGGCAATATTGCCGTACAACACTGCCAATCCCCCGTCTCGGCTATAGGCGTGTTCTAAAGAACGAATACAACCCTCGGCGCGATCAAGATCGAGCTCGGACCACCGTTTCGCCTGACTGAACGCTTCGGTAGTACGAACATTTCCCGGCGCTGCGCTATACATCGTTCGCGCCTCTGTATGCTCGGTCCGCATGACATCCCAGCGAGCCAGCGCATCAACCACGCTCTCGCAGTGGACCATTTTCGCGCCGTCGTTGAGCAACCCCGCTCGGTGTAATTCACCGAGAATACCCATAACACCTCCGGCACGATGCACATCTTCCATGTGATAGCGCTGTGTGCTGGGCGCGACCTTACAAAGATGGGGCACTTTTCTCGATAGTCGATCAATATCAGCCATTGTAAAATTTACGCCCGCCTCTTGGGCAGCCGCTAATAGGTGGAGAATGGTATTGGTTGACCCTCCCATGGCTATATCAAGACTCATCGCGTTCTCAAAGGCTTCAAATGTTGCTATAGAGCGCGGTAACACGGATACGTCTTCTTGCTCATAATATCGCCGTGCTAAGTCTACAATGAGCTGACCAGCATTTACGAACAACTCTTTTCGATCGGCGTGGGTCGCGAGCAAGCTACCGTTTCCGGGCAATGACAGACCCAAGGCTTCGGTAAGGCAATTCATTGAATTCGCAGTAAACATACCCGAACAAGACCCGCAGGTGGGGCATGCGGATTGCTCCATCACCATGGTCTGTTCGTCACTCACTGCCGGATCAGCCGCGGCGATCATCGCATCCACTAAATCCAGGTGGACTTTTTTGCCGCCGATGACGGCCTTGCCAGACTCCATCGGCCCTCCAGAGACAAAAACGGAGGGGATATTAAGACGCAGCGCAGCATTCAACATACCTGGCGTTATTTTGTCGCAATTAGAGATGCACACCAGTGCGTCCGCACAGTGTGCGTTGACCATGTACTCCACCGCGTCGGCGATGATTTCCCTCGATGGAAGGCTGTACAACATCCCCCCGTGACCCATCGCGATACCATCGTCCACGGCAATTGTATTAAATTCTTTGGCCACGCCACCCGCTTTTTCGATTTCTCGGACCACCAGTTGCCCCAGATCCTTTAAGTGCACATGCCCAGGGACGAACTGGGTGAAGGAATTGGCGACGGCAATGATGGGCTTATCGAAATCCCCATCTTTCATACCCGTAGCTCGCCACAAAGCACGCGCTCCGGCCATGTTTCGGCCATGGGTTGTCGTTCTGGATCGGTATTCTGGCATAAGCGTAAAACCTCAATTAGGGGCTCGGAGCATAACTAATTCACATTTTGGGCGTCGAGGCGCTCGCCTGACAAAGCTACCGCGTCCTCGGCAACTGCGTCCTGCGTTGCCCTACCACCTACATCCCTGTAGGCGTGCTCTCGCTCCTTACCTACGTCCATGTAGGCAAAGCTTCCGCGTCCTGCTCTCGCTCCTTACCTACGTCCATGTAGGCAACGCAG
>CALZJI010000301.1 GCA_945787615.1 uncultured Chromatiaceae bacterium
AGCTAACGTAGATATCTCCGCCAACGGCCGATCTAAGTATGACTGGCTTTCTAACGTGAGGTAAATGTCTTGGCTTATCAAGGGCAGAATATTGAGAATGTTGTTGAGTTGTTCGGCGACGAAGATGCGAACGCTAGGCGCCGTGCGTCCGATATTGTTATGCACGCAAAGGCGACGTCTCGCGAATTGTTATTGGCAGCGCTCACCGAAATGTTTGATGGTGTGGACGATTTTCTGTTTGGGCTCGCAGATAAAGCCGAGACTAACCGCATGCAAAGTCTTTACTTCGACGTAATGCGGATCGTGCGCTTGCGCAAAACGGAAATGACTAAAGCGTTTGAGCATCGGTTCGATGCTTCGGTTATTGATGTGTTTACCGACCATCTTTCGGAGCCCGGGAGCACGCGGCATACGGAGGAGGACGCCAACGATTCGTTGAGCTTAAGCCTCGACCTTGTAAAAAACGATGAACTGGAAGAATCGCTGGCCATTACTAACATGGAGAGCAAAGCCTGCAAACTTTACCGCGATGACTTGTTCGCGCTAGCCCAACGCTTCAACGCGCTGTGTAAGAGCGACCGGTTTAACGAGACGTACAACCCCCTCGCGCCTAACCTCATTTGTGACGCCTTCCAGCACGCCGTTTCCAAACTCGAAGTCGATGACATTGAGTTGAAAATTATTATCTATAAACTCTTCGACCGGGTCGTTATTAGTAAACTTCGTGGCGTCTACGCAGCGGTTAACGAAGAGTTTGTCGCCGCTGGTGTGCTGCCGAAAATAAGCGTAAGCATTGTGCGTAACGATGCGCGGCAGAGCGCTAGCGACGGCTTGGTGGATGACATGTGGTTGGACAATAGTGAAACGGAACACGTTCCGGACGATACTTTATCGCTGCCACCGTCGGCTGAGAGGAAACCGACAGGCTGGTCGTTCGAAGCCCTATGCCAAATGCTTGGGCGAAAACGCGCCGCTACACAAGAGGTGGCGGCACCGTTAACAGACGGGGGTGCGCAACCGAGCGAACGGAAGGTAGCCCAGACCGGCGGTGCTGCGCCGCAACACTACGAAACTGCGCAACTACTGACCGTGCTCTCCGACCTGCAACGGCGCCACGCAGAACTTCCTAACGTCGCGTTGCCTGACGGGCAACCGAGCGTGTCCAGGATTGACGTCGTTGATCATCTAAGGGAAACAAAAAGTGGACGATCTGCCGAGATATCCCAGGTGGATGCAGATACGATCGATATCGTAGGCTTCATGTTCGACTTTCTTGTTGAAGACCCGCATATCAGCGACCGCCTACGATCGTGCCTGCTCCAGCTCCAAATCCCAGTCATAAAGGTCGCCGTCCTCGATAAGACCTTCTTCAGCAAAAAAGCCCATGCGGCGCGCCGCTTGTTGAACGAACTGGCTCGAGCCGCATCGACGGTGGCGGATGAAGACGAGAATGCCCCCAACAGCCTTTTTTCGAAAATAACCGAAATTGTCACAACGATAGCCAATGAGTTTGCAGATGATGTATCGCTGTTTGACAGCCTGTTGGAAGATTTCGAGGCTCACCTCGCTTCCAACGCGGAACAAGAAAAGAAGGCCAGGGAACGTTTGGAAGAGGAAAAACACCACATTAAGAACGCGTTGGAGGCAAAGCTCGGCGACGCTAAGTTGCCGAAATTCGTCGAGTCTTTTCTCCTAGGGCCATGGTACGACGTTCTTTCTCGGATCTACAACAACGAGGGTGAGGGCAGCCAAACCTGGAACGCGGCACTGGATACGGTGGACAATCTTGTATGGAGTCTGCAGCCGAAGACCGAGTCAACAGAGAGGCAACTGTTAATTGTTATGATTCCCCAGTTGGTTCGTGAAATCGAAGACGGTCTGACGTTTATTGACTTTGATGAGGGTATGCGCGCCCGCTTTTTTACTGCGTTAGAGCCCATTCACCTCCGCTGTTTGGAAGGAAGAAAATTCGTGCCCGATAACTCTGCAGGGAGTACCCAAGAAACAGCCCATGCGAATGCGAGCGGCTTTGAAGAGATTGTCATTGGTATGGCCGCCACGGAAGATGACAAAGTAAGCTACCAGGCGCTTGAAGACGCGAAGCAGCGGGTGAGGAGGTTGCCCCTGGAGACCTGGGTTAGCTTCGAGTTTGAGGACGGTACGAGAAAGCGAGGCAAGCTTATCTGGAAGGATGAGGATTTCGGAGAGTATACGTTCGTCAATTGGTGTTACCAAGTGGTCGCGGACAAACGCCTCAGAGAGCTGGCATCGGACTTCGCCTTCGGGCGAGCTCAGGTGTTACCCGAAGCGCCTTTTTTCGACCGCGCCATGGAGACGGTGATGCGTAAACTTGGGAGCCGATTAGGTGACTCGGCTTCCCCGGCGTAGCGAAGACGGAGGGCGCTTCCGTTGGTTACTAC
>CALZJI010000302.1 GCA_945787615.1 uncultured Chromatiaceae bacterium
ATCGCCGGAATTATGGGCATGTCGCCCCGGCGCTTTACGATCGTCAACGTCCTCTCCGCCATAGCCTGGGCACCGGCCTACATCTTGCCTGGCGTTGCCGTCGGTGCCTCGCTGGGGCTCGCGTCACAAGTCGCTACGCGGCTCGGTGTGCTGTTGTTCGCGCTCATCGCTATTGTATGGCTCGTCATCTGGAGCGTGCGCAGTATGTTTAGGTTTTTTCAACCCCGAGCCAATGCGATAGTCACCCGTACCTTGGCCTGGAGCCGTAATCACCCTAAGTTAGGCATGGTCGCCACCGCTTTATTGGACGCGCGACGCCCTGAAGCCGCTGCGTTAAGCGGGCTCGCGCTCCTGCTGGTCGTCGCAGCGTGGTTGTTATTCGCCACGCTCGTTCACGCCACCAGCGGTACAACGTTAATAGGCATTGATGAAAGTGTTTTTCACTTATTCCAGGATCTCCGAACGCCTTGGGCCGATCACATGTTCGTGGGAATATCTCAATTGGGAGACGCGCAAGTCACCGTCCCCCTTACTTTGGGTATTTCGGCGTGGTTAATGTGGCAACGTAATTGGTTTGCCGCCTGGCACTGGCTTGCCGCAGTCGGCTTTGCCGCACTCATCACGATCACGCTCAAACAAGTCCTCCAAGTGCCGCGACCCGTTGACCTATACGAAGGCGCCGTGATATTTGCCTTTCCAAGCGGACACTCGTCTATCAGTATGGTCATGTATGGATTTTTAGCCGTGATGGCGGCCCACGGAATACCCCGCGCACACCGTTGGTTACCCTACACGACGGCGGGCATAGTCATCAGCGCCATCGCGTTATCGCGCCTTTACCTGGGCGCCCATTGGCTTTCCGATGTAGTGGGTGGGCTTGCGCTAGGTTTGCTCTGGGTTACGTTACTGGGGATTGCCTATCGGCGCCATTACCGACTGGACATCTCAGCGGCTAAATTAAGCGTTTTGGTGATCTTTGTGCTTACCCTAACGGGCGGCTGGCACATTGCCCAACACCACGAAAGAGAAGTAGAGCGTTATGCTCCCCGTTACGAGGCAAAAGTCATCAGCGAGGAGAACTGGTGGCATGGGGATTGGCAGTCATTGGCGGCTTATCAGATCGATTTTAAGGGCCAGCGAACTCAACCCTTAACGTTACAATGGGCGGGTTCGCAAGAAGACATTGAAGCCCTCTTGGAAGCTCAAGGCTGGAAGAGGCCACCGCCTCTTGATATCGCCAGCGTACTGTTGTGGCTAACACCGCAACCTTCGTTGCATGAATTGCCTATACTGCCAAACGTTCACAACGGTCGGCACGAGTCCATTCTAAGGGTTCGCAGAATGTCGGAACAAAACGGGCCAATGGTATTGCGCCTTTGGCCCGCTGATGTAACGTTAACCGGCAACGACCAACGACTTTGGATAGGCACTGTGGCGTACCTTCAGTTAAAACAGCTACCTATATTTTCCTACGCCACGGCACGGGACGACTTTGACGCCCCGTTGTTGTCATTTCAAACTTATCTCGGCGGCCTGAAATGGAAGCGGGTCCATCGTCTCGAGGTGGCTCACGCGGACCATCCGGACCAAATACGCTGGCAAGTCGATGCGCTCTTAATCCAGACAATCACCAGATAGCAACGAAGGTACGTAATGAAAAACAAACCGTTCACTAACCGCCTAACGTTTGCCTGGTCCGGAATAAAGGTTGGGATCAAAAATGAGAAAAGTCTAAGGACACAACTTTGGGCTGCTGTAGCGGTCATTGCAATGTTGTTTATTTTTCAGCCCGAGCTCATCTGGTGGGCATTGGTTGGAATAGTGATTGTGTTAGTCCTTGCCGCAGAACTGATTAATACCGCGTTGGAGAATCTCGCCGATCACCTTCATCCGGAACAACACCCCAAAATAAAGATCGTCAAGGATTGCGCGGCAGGTGCCGTATTAGTGCTGAGTATTGGTGCTCTATGGATCGGTTTTTTGACGATAGTCTCCGTGTTTACTGATTAATCAATCCTCCTCCTGCCCCCAGCGCGGCAGCAAAGCATGCTCAACATCCAAATGATCGAGGACCCGCCCCACGACGAAGTCCACCAAGCCGTCGATGTTAGACGGCCGGTGATAAAATCCGGGATTGGCCGGCAAGATCGTTACGCCAAGACGTGCCAACGTAAGCATGTTCTCCAAGTGGATCGCCGACAACGGTGTTTCTCGCGACACCAATATCAATTTACGCTGTTCCTTCAGCATAACATCGGCGGCCCGTTCCAATAAGGTTTTGCTCGCACCATTGGCTATAGCAGAGAGCGAACCACTGCTACACGGACAGACCACCATCGCCCTCGGCGCGCTGGAGCCGCTGGCAACCGGTGCCGTCCACTGCTCCTTGGCGAAAACCTTGAGCTGCCGCGAATCAGCGGCGAAATACTCCACCAAAGCAGCCTGCATCGCCTCCGGACGCGCCGGCAAATTGAAGTCGGTCTCCGTGGCGATAACCATTTGTGCAGGACTTGAAACCATGAAATAGACCTGCCTTCCTGCGCCCAACAAACATTCCAGTAAACGCAAACCGTAGACGGCACCGGACGCGCCGGTCATCGCCAAAGCAATGGCTCCTCTGCTCATCGCCGCTCCAATGCCTCAATGAGTTTTTGATGAATACCGCCAAAAGCACCATTACTCATAATGACGACGTGGTCGCCGGCCGCAACCCGCCCAACCAAATGGCTAACGATCTGCTCAATGGAATCCATGACGTGGGCCTCTGCACCGATGGCTTGCGAAATCTCGTTCAAATGCCACGTTAAACCTGGCCCCTGGTAAAGGACTACGCAGTCCGCCGGCGCCAGCGACGGCGCAAGCGCCTCGCGGTGAATCCCCAGCCGCATGGTGTTGGAGCGCGGCTCCAATACGGCGACAATTCGGCCGTCTTTAACGCGATGACGCAACCCCTCTAACGTACTATGAATCTCCGTCGGGTGATGCGCAAAATCGTCATAAACCGTAACGCCGTCAACGACGCCTCGCACCTCTAAACGCCGCTTCACACCTTTGAAGGCGCTTAACGCAGCGAGCGCTTGGTCAGGAAGCACACCGGCGTGGCGCGCCGCGGCAATCGCCGCCAACGCATTGCGTACATTATGGTCACCGATCATGGCCCATGACACCTCCCCCACTGGTTGCTGCCCCCAATAGACTTCGTAGTGGGAGCCGTCGTTGCGCAGTTTACGCGCATACCAACACGATCCATTGGCGACTGCGGCGGGCATCGCACCGATATATTCGGTTGGCGTCCAGCAGCCCCGCGCGACAACGTCCGTGAGGTTGGCATCATCACCGGGCAAAATCACTAACCCCGAAGCCGGCACGATGCGCATCAAATGATGAAACTGCCGCTTAATAGACTCAAGATCTGGGAAAATATCCGCGTGATCAAACTCTAGATTGTTCAAAACTAAGGTACGCGGCCGGTAATGAACGAACTTGGACCGTTTGTCAAAAAAGGCCGTGTCGTATTCATCAGCTTCAACCGCGAAAAAAGGTGCATCACCTAGGCGGGCCGTCACGCCAAAGTTTGCGGGTACACCGCCAATTAGGAAACCGGGCGCCAATCCGGCGTATTCTAATATCCACGCCAACATACTCGCTGTGGTGGTTTTACCGTGCGTGCCGCCCACAGCCAGCACCCAACGTCCCGTTAGAACATGGTCGGCAAGAAATTGCGGGCCGGATATGTAATTCAGATTTCGATCGAGCACGTATTCGACCGCGGGATTACCCCGCGAGAGCGCGTTTCCGATCACGACCCAATCGGGCGCAGGATCGAGGTGCACGGGGTCATACCCTTCATTTAGGGTAATACCCTGCTCCTGAAGCTGGCTGCTCATTGGCGGATATACGTTGGCATCAGAACCGCTCACTGCGCAGCCCATTTGTCTCGCGAGTAACGCGACACCACCCATGAAGGTTCCGCAAATACCAAGAATATGAATTCGCACGTTATTTAGGAACGAAGAAAAGAATCGTAATAACCCGTAGCGAAATATACATATATATGCCCGCCAACACCCCCCCTAACAGAACATGAACGGACAGGGCGTGACGTAAGATGTGGGCGATAATGATCAAGTTCCAAACCATCAGCCCAATCATCAACAACGTCGGGACCGCGGCGACATGGCTTTCCGGGCCAACGATGACGCGCCACATTCCGAGAGGAAAAGCCAGGAGGCCGATTATACTCCCACAACCGGCGAGCGCCGTAACCGTCTGATACCAACGCTCAGTCCACAACCGAATCCACAAGACCACGTAGGATAATATGGCCAATAAAGCAACGTCGACCAACGCCGCAGACAGTGCTTTCCCAACGGACAGCTCAAAAAGCGACATAAAGACGCCGACTAACGTGTAAAACGCCAACGAGGCGACCGCCAAAGCCTGGGAAGTGGGCACATCCTGCGGAGCTGCCCGAAACCGGCATATTTCCCAAAATAATGCTGCAAGTTGCTTCAAGCCAAACCCCTACCTTTTTAATTTATTTTTTATCTGCAGTATCATTACGTGCCTATTACCGACGTGACACACAAGCATGCCACAAAATTCAATAGAAGACATGCTCTTCGATAAATCTAACCGCTAAAGTCAAATCGGTATAATTAGCGATATGGTACAGCGTAGCAGTCCAAAATACCGCTTCCCATGGCGTCCCGGGAATGAATTTAGGCTGCATAAGGATGGTGACAGGTTCTATCCCGCTATGCTCAACGCAATTCGCCACGCCCAGCGGTACATTCTCCTCGAGATTTATCTAGTAGAATCCGGCGCCGTTGTATCTCGTTTTGTTGATGCGCTAACTACCGCGGCCGAAAGTGGCATCAGCGTCTATATGCTACTTGACGCTCATGGTGCACGGGGATTGGCGCGAGCGGATCAGCAACGTTTACATGCAAGTGGGGTTAATCTTATTTTTTACAATCCGTTACGGTTCCTTCAGCTACGTCGATATCTGTTCCGTGACCACCGCAAGATATTGGTGGCTGACGGCGAGGTGGTTTTCGTTGGCGGCGCCGGAATTTCCGATAACTTTGACCCAGGCGCGCGTCCCAATCGTTATTGGCGCGAGACCATGGTCGAAGTCCGCGGGGAAAATACAGCGGACTGGGTGAAGGCATTTAAAAGTACGTGGAACCGGAATTCAGAGCGGGCGTTGCACTATTTGCCTTCCCCACACATGAAACCGACGGGGCATCAACGAGGCCGGGTCACGTTAAGTCCCGTGCGCGGTGTGCGGGAAATTCGCCGTGCCCTAATCAACCGAGTGCGCCAAGCCCGAGTCCGCGTATGGCTAGCAACAGCCTATTTCGTGCCCTCGCGCAAGATACGACGTGCCTTACGCCGCGCGGCGAAACGCGGCGTAGACGTGCGCTTGCTCCTCCCTGGATCTCACATCGATCATCCTTCAGTGCGGCTTGCAGGCAGACGCTTTTATACGCGTTTACTCCATAACGGCGTACGCGTCTTTGAATACGAGCCCCGTTTCCTCCACCACAAGGTCATCCTATGTGACGATTGGACCTCGATCGGTTCGTCGAACGTTGATCGTTGGAACCTTCGCTGGAATTTGGAGGCGAATCAAGAAATCGACGATCCCAGCTTCGCCAAAGACGTCGAAAAGATGTTTATGCAAGACTTTTCTGAGTGCCTCGAGATAGACTACGAAAGCTGGCCCCAGCGCACACGTTACGGCAGGCTTTTAGAGTGGTTTTGGGGAGTAATCGATAGACGCTTAGCTCGACTAGGCATCGGACAAGACCACCACCACAACTCCTCTGATTAATACCCTTTAGAACACCGAGGTTAAAACCACACCTGCTGCGGCGGCTACACACAGTACAAGCATTAAATCGGGCTTACGAAACCGCATCTCTATCTCCCTTGAATGGTCACCGGTAATGTGGAAATCATCGGCGGGCTAGCGGCGAAACTGTGCGGCACCGGTCACAAACCGAACCAATCGCAATCAAGGTCTTGTAATTAAACAAAATAACGGCTTCTCTGAACACCCACAGATGAGGGCAAGGGCTAAAGACCCCGCGTCTTCCCCGTGCGCAAACGCTCCTCCGCCCGAGTCAAATTGAGGTTGTCGACCTGCCTTAATGTTTGTAGTGACGATCAAGCCAACACTGTGGAAGCGTTTCACCTGAAGGAAAAACTAGCTCCGATTTCGAGAAGTTTTCAGGATCCTGCATTTCCTCGCCGGCGTGGAACCGGCCCTTGACCTCACCGCGGCACGGATCGATCAACAGGGCAACGTCCAAAATCTCAACGAGATCACCGGAGGGTTTGTGTTTTAAGTACATAATGACAACTCCCTGCAATGTCCTATTCTTATAAAGTAAGTACTTACAAATGATACTCCATTAACACAACGCTAACACGGTTAATAGTAGAGCCGCAAGCTGACGGAGGCGCAGACATGTTAACCCGGGCCGCTCGGAATGAAGAAACTCCTCCCTCTACCGGCTGTCTTACCCTATACGCGACACCGAGGGCATCATGGTTCGATCAAGAACATATTACTTTAACCGATAGAGAACGTAAGACCCAGTTAGAAATACCCGGAGATTGGACTCATGAACCCGTTACGTAGCCTACAAGAACAAGGCCAAAGCGCCTGGTACGACAATATTCACCGTGCGCTTATCAAGAGCGGCGAATTAGCGCAAATGATCAGAGAGGACGGCTTACGCGGCTTAACCTCCAACCCCACGATTTTCGAGAAGGCTATCAACGGCAGCTCGGAATACGACGACGCGATTGCTGTTTTACTCGACCAGCAGAATGGATTATCCAGCCGAGAATTGTTTTTCACTTTGGCGATCGAGGACATGCAGGCTGCAGCAGATCTCCTAATTGAAGTATATCGTGAAACCAACGGTCATGACGGATTTGTCAGCTTAGAGGTCTCTCCGGATCTTGCGTACGATACACAAGGCACGATCAGCGAAGCACGGCAGTTATGGAAGCGCGTAAACAGGCCTAATCTTATGATTAAGGTGCCTGCCACTCGCGATGGGCTTCCTGCCATAGAACAGCTAACCAGTGACGGTATAAACGTAAACGCGACACTTCTATTCTCGGTCGAACGTTACCGAGGCGTCGCAGACGCCTATTTGTCCGGCCTCGAATCACGGCTACGCCGTGGCCAACAATTAACTGGCGCCTCGGTGGCCAGTTTCTTTGTTAGTCGCGTGGATGCGGCTGTTGACAAGGCGCTAGCGGATCGCATTAACGCTGGACGAGAAGAAGCCCAGCCATTGCTCGGCCAAGCCGCTATCGCCAATGCTAAGATGGCCTACCAGGCCTATAACGAGTTATATAGCAACCATCGTTTCGCCGGACTGAACGAAGCCGGCGCGACACCGCAACGGTTGTTATGGGCAAGCACGGCAACGAAATCGCCCGAGTACAGTGATACGTTGTACATCGATGAACTCATCGGCCCCGATACGGTTAGCACCATACCTCCAGCCACCTATCGAGCGTTCAAAGAACACGGCATCGTTGCCGCGACGCTAGAGACCCGTGTAGACGACGCGGTACGCTGCTTGAGGGCGCTAACCGACTTGGGCATCGACCTGGACGGCATAACCGATACTCTCGAAGATCAGGGCGTCAAGGCGTTTGCCGATTCGTTCAACAACGTCTTGGTAGCCATCGAAACCAAATCTCAGTCAATGGGAAGCGACATAGCGGCGCTCGGTTAGCCCACCGTTTTCAGCAAGGCGTCGGCCCCCTCTGCGGCGAGAAACAAGCGGAATAAGCCCGCGCGGCACGCCCAAACAACAGCCACCTCACTCATCGGCACGTAAGGCTCGGAGGCAACCTCTGTTCCGATGAAGCAAAAACTTAAGGGCCGCGGAAAATAACAATTATCCAAAAATTGCGCCGGATTATTGCTCAGATTCACGGCGCGGCAAGTGGCGCATATTGGAATATGCAACACTTGCCGTAACACAGAAGCCGAGTAAAAAGACAAGCAAGGTTGGATAATTATTTTTCGTGGCCCTAAGTACTCTTAGCGTGCATCCAGACGTCCTCTGTACTGCGAACAATCGCCCGAACGTGCGTGAGTATTACGCTCTCTGCTTACTAGGCCAACGCGAGAACGTACAAAAAACAACCCATCCCAAACGTTACCTATTCCTGGTAAAGTAGCACAGTTTAATCACTTCCAACAGGAGACGTGCCGGAAAGACCATGACACAGTGGCAAGCGATAGCTCGAGAGATTACGGGCGCGACGGGCGAAGCATTTTCGGTGCGTAATCGCCACAGCGTCGGAGGCGGATGTATAAATTCAACGTTTACTATCTCAGACCATTCACGGCGCTTCTTCGTAAAGCTTAATAAGGCCTCTCGTATCGAAATGTTTCATGCCGAAGCGGAAGGCTTGCGTGAGATCTGCGACACCCAGACGGTACGCGCACCTCAACCGGTGTGTGCTGGAAGCGCCGAGGGGTCTGCGTTCCTCGTCTTAGAATACCTTGACTTGGGCGGCGCTAACGTGGACAACGAGAAACTCGGCCGCCAACTCGCAGCGATGCATCGAAACACAAGGCCACAATATGGCTGGCACCGCGACAACACCATCGGCTCTACGCCCCAAATCAACACGCCTCAAGGCAAGGATTGGCTCGAATTCTGGCGTCACCAACGCTTGGGCTTTCAGCTCACATTGGCTGCTCGGAATGGATATACGGGGCGCCTTCAAGAACGGGGTGAACGACTTGTTTCAGAACTGGGCCGCTTTTTCGAAGGGTATTCACCCCCTGCATCCCTTATACATGGGGATTTATGGTCAGGTAACTATGCGGCCGACAAAAACGGTTCACCGATTATTTTCGACCCCGCTGTGTACTACGGTGACCGGGAAGCGGACCTCGCCATGACCGAACTGTTTGGTGGCTTTGGACCGCGGTTCTACGCGGCCTATAAGGAGGCCTATCCCGTGGATAGCGGCTATAATAGGCGTAAGACGCTCTATAACCTTTACCACATTCTCAATCATGTGAATCTTTTTGGCGGTGGATACCTCTCTCAAGCGGATCACATGATTGACCTGCTCTTAAGCGAGATAAGTTAACGTATCAAATCATGGCAAGTAAAACCGTATATAAAATAATTTTTCACAATCAAAACAAGGTGTACGAAATCTACGCTCACCAACTAAACCAGAGTGCGATGCTCGGCTTTATAGAGATTGAAGACCTGATTTTCGGTGAACGAAGCTCGGTAGTTATAGATCCGGCCGAGGAAAAGCTTCAGGCGGAATTTAGTGGCGTAAAACGCGCTTTTGTTCCATTACACTCTGTGATCCGCATTGACGAGGTGGAAAAAGAAGGCACCAATCGAATACTCGAAACAAGCGGTGGCGATGGTAACGTCACACCATTTCCTTCACCGATATATACACCAACGAAAGATTCTAATTGATTCCGTGGCCCGCACATTGCTGATCAACGGGAGCGTGTATGGCGAGTAAGCGCGCACCTGAAAAATGATTGAACCGATGAACGCGAACGTCGCCCATTGAGCGTTTTGTTTTGAATCGCCGCGTCGCGCTGCTGGTATGTTATACTAATATTTACATTAAAATTAAAAAGGCTTTTAGTGATGTCATCGCCGCCCATTTTTCTTTTGTTCTCTTTGATCTTGGGGGCGCTTCTCACCGGCTGCGGCCAACAACAGCCCAACAGCGGCAAAGAAAGTGAAAAAGCCGCGCTATTTAAATTAGCTCACATGAACGGGTGCACTGAGTGCCATCGCGTCGCGGCGACTGTCGTTGGACCTTCTTGGACCGCTATCGCCGAGCGCTACAAGGATGCGCCCGTCGAAGAGGCGCGCATACTACTCATCGAGCGCGTTAAAAAAGGTAGCTCCGGTAACTGGATCACGTGGAAAGGCGGCGACGGAATGCCACCGTTGGAAAGGCGCGTTTCGGCGGAGCATATTGAAAAACTAGTTGATTATATATTATCGCTCAAGAACTAATCCGCTGTCGGAAAGGTTTCGAAAACGCTTACTTAGGACTCGCGAAAAAATAACTTCACATTTTGAACATCGATCCATCCCGCCTGGCTTCGTTGCGAAAACTTGAAATATACGCATATTCCTGCGTTTTCGCGCCTTGCCAGGCGGGCGCCTC
>CALZJI010000303.1 GCA_945787615.1 uncultured Chromatiaceae bacterium
ACACTAGCACATCCATGTGCGTCGGTCACTTCGGGCTCCTGCCCTCTCGTGACACTAGCACATCCATGTGCGTCGTCCGTGCAGTCGTGCTCTCGCTCCTTACCTACGTCCATGTAGGCAACGCAGCCAGGCGGGACGGATCGATGTTCAAAATGTAAAGTTATGTTTGCGCGAGCACTCAATTTAACCTGCCTAAGTTTTTGTAGAAATTACACTTGCCTAGGCCGGCGTAACTTCGCAGTTCGGGATGCGTTGCTGCTGCATGCTCGCATAGGATTCAATAGACTATTATTGGCAAAGCAAAAATGGGTGATTTAGGCACTTGGGAGAAAGTTTTCATCGGCATCGTGATGGTGGCGGCATTGTTTTTCTTTACTCCATCAGTCAGAGCCGCTTTGAAAAATAGCCGCAAAGGCAGCGGAAAGGAGTGGCTTGAGGTGGGCGTGCTGCTGGCGGTCGTCGTGTTGTTCATCGTGTTTCTGATTTCTGCTACATGATCTTGAAGAAACCATGGGGACGATTGCGAACGTCTAGCCCGCATTTTCTAACGGAAACAGCGTGAACAGTTCTTTATGGGTACCTATGCAACATGTTGAGTGATGTCCGTAGAAAACAGCGCATAACGGCCAGAGCTTATTCGTCGCCACAAAGGCCCACCTGGGATACCAATCTCGTAGCTACCAAGTCGCCGGTAGCATATTGGAACGCTCAGTAGGCAGCCCTTTTGGGCCTTTTGGGTGAAGGGAAGGGTGCCCGGAATTCCTGCGAGAAACACAGGCTCGTGTTATCGCGGGTTCCGGGCTATACGCTGTCGTTGGAACGTTCGACGTGGCGCAACTCGCACCGCTTTAAAAACCATATAAATAAAGCTATAATAGGTAAGTATTTCCCGGGCCAAATAGGGGCGGGGCGGCGATAAGCGCGTTTGTCTAGGCTCCAATCCCTAGCGGTATGGTACACTTAGAAACATTACCTTTCGTTAAACCTCGTCATTTTGCTACTCATGAAAATAAGGTGCTAAATGCTCCTGGGTTCGGAGGGAGTCAGGTGCGGTGTAGATCGAAAGAGGTAAGTCTTTGTTTGTCAGGCAGGTATTGCCCAAATCTTTAGGCCTCGATTCAATAAACCACACGGTCGCGCAGCCACGACTGAAAATACAGGGAAAGGTTAACGAAGTACAATTATAACTAACAACTACAGGTGTACTATGCCAGTACGCACACTCAAGAACATTCTTTTCGTCCTTGTCACCTTGGTCTGGCAAAGCGTTTTCGCCCAGCAACCGGTTTTTCCCGCTCCCGTAACGCCCATCGGTACTGTGACTCTACCGCAAGGTTCTGTAGCGGAGCGTTCAGCGCTAACTGGGCGCGCCACCATTCCGCTGATAGACGAGGATTACGCCATTGGGCCGCAAGACTTGTTGCGAATCGAGGTGTTCCAGGTTGAGGACTTTTCCCGAAGTGTCAGGGTCAGTTCGCGCGGTCAAATCTCCTTACCGTTGATAGGCATCATGCAAGCGGGAGGTTTAACAGCGGCTGAGCTAGAACAGCTCCTTGCCGAAAGGTTATCCCGGGATTTTTTACAAAACCCCTATGTTACTGTTTTTATTGAGGAATATACGAGCCAGCGTGTCACCATCGATGGGGAGGTGAAGCGCCCAGGGATTTACGCCTTAGTGGGGCGTACATCGTTACTGCAAGCGGTTGCGCTGGCGGAAGGCTTCGAGAAGTTCGCCGATTCTCGCCGGGTGCAGCTTTTTCGTACTCATAAAGACGGAACGAGGGAAACGTTGTTCTATGACGTGGACGCTATTCGAAAAGGCGAGTTGGACGACCCGATGCTAAAAGGGGATGACGTCGTCGTTGTACAGAAGCGCGCGTTTAAGTCCGCGCTCAGAAACATGGCGGATGCGCTGCGGGGTTTTATTTTCTTCGGCGGCAGTTTGTAAGGGTATTCGTGTGTTAGGCCCTATTGGCGATATTACATTTTAACCGCTCGCAGTTAGCATGTCCGATATTCCTAATCTTCCCCAGACTCGGAGCAGTGGTGACGAGGTCGTCACGTTACCGGTCCAACGTCAACCGACGGTGGCGAAGCAATTTGAACCTCCAATCAGCCACGAGCTACCCGGGGCCGACGCCGAGCTTAATTTACGCGATTATTGGCACGTCATCACCCATCGGAAATGGACGGTGTTGGTTTTCTTTCTGGTCGTGGTGATTACGACTGTTGTCGCCTCGTTTTTAGCGACGCCCATATATCGCTCTAGCCTCACGTTGCAGATTGAACGAGAACTACCCAAAGTCGTAAAGTTTCAGGATGTTGTTCCCGTTGAGTCCGCGATGGATAAAGATTTCTACCAGACGCAATACGAACTCCTTAAGAGTCGAACTTTGGCAAAACGCGTTATTGATCATCTGGCGTTAGCAACGCATTCCGCCTTTAACAGTACGGAGTCAAGTAACTGGCAAGGCTGGATTCGGAGTATCCTCGCCGCTGCGCCCGGGGTAGGCGAGGAATCGCATACCTCCGCTGTCCGGCGAGATGAGCTAGTGGAGGAGTTTCTAGACAACCTTTCCATAGAGCCGGTTAAACAATCTCGTTTAGTGAGGGTAAGTTTCGAGAGTAAAGACGCCGAGTTAGCGGCAAGAGTCCTAAACGCACTTGCCGAGAACTTTATTCAAATGAATCTGGAACGCCGAGTCGATGCCTCGTCCTATGCGAAGAGTTTCTTGGAGGATCGTTTAACACAAGTCAAGGCGAAGTTGGAAGATTCAGAGAAAAAGCTTGTTGCGTTCGCGCGAGAACATGAAATCATCAAGGTCGATACGAATCGTTCCGTTCAACTCCAAAAATTGAACGAAGCCAGTCGAGCTCTTGCGACCGCGGAAAGAGAGCGTATCGAAGCCGAAGCGCTATATAACGAAACCATGGCTACACAAGGCCACGGCTTGAGCCAAGTACTGGATAGCATCGTCATACAGAAGCTCAAACAAACCGAAGCGGAGATGGAAGCCAGTTATCAGGAGAAATTGAATATCTTCAAGCCTGCGTATCCAAGCATGTTACAGCTTAAACAACAAATTGACGAAATCGCAGAGCAGATCGAAGAGGAAGTCACTAACATCCGCGCGGCGATACGCTCCCAGTACCAAATGGCCAAGTTAAAAGAACGCGCCCTGGCGAACAAGGTTGGGACTTTAAAGAGTGAAGTGTTATCGATACAGGACAGTAGTATTCCGTACAACATTCTCCAACGTGAGGTTGATACCAATCGCGAATTGTACGAAGGGCTACTCCAACGCATGAAGGAGGTGGGCGTAGCCGGTGGCGTTACGACAAATAATGTTTCGGTTGTCGACGGCGCAGAAGTGCCCTACAAGAAACACAAGCCCCGAATTGCCGTTAATGCCTTACTAGCATTAATTATCGGCGTGGTAGGAGGCATTGGCTTAGCGTTCTTGTTTGAGCATTTGGATGATACGCTAAAGGAGCCGGAAGTATTAGAGCGCCGTTTGCAATTACCGGTTTTGGGTGTTGTGCCAGAGGTAAAGATGCTCAAATCACATCTCGCTGATCCGTTGCGCATTGCGAAGCTCGCATTTAACGAGCCCAGGTCTGGTTTGGCGGAAGCATACCGGTCCGTGCGTACGTCGCTGTTGTTTTCCACTTCCCGCGGGGCGCCCAACATAATGTTGTTTACCAGTCCTGGACCGGGCGAGGGGAAGACGACGTCGGCACTAAATGTCGCTATTACCTTTACCCAGACCGGAAATAAGGTTTTGCTTATTGATACGGATTTGCGCAACCCGTCACTTCATAGCTTACTCCAACTCAACAATATGATGGGATTAACCAACTATCTTGCTGGGGACGCGCAGCCTGTGGAGATTTCACAACACACTAACATTACTAACTTGTTCGTGATTCCTTCGGGACCCTTGCCACCGAATCCCGCCGAATTGCTCTCCAGTGATAAAATGGCGGACCTCTTAGAGCTCGCGGCAGATAAATTCGATTACGTGATCCTTGACGGGCCGCCGATACTAGGGTTGGCCGATGCACTCGTGCTCGCCAACATTGCCCAGGGAACGGTGGTGGTGGCTGAGGCAGGCGTCACGCGGCTCGGGCATTTACAGGGGGCATTGAAGAGAATGCGCTCCGCACATGCAAACATTGTCGGTAGCGTTATGGCCAAATACAAGGAAAGTTCCAATGCATACGGCTATCATCACTACTACTACTATCAATCGGATGATTCGGGTCGTGTAAGGAAATTACCTACGTAAGGTGTCGCCAAATGTTGACAACAATTCACAGCTCAATTTGCCAATACGTATTACTCTTTTGAATAACGCGTTGTTAAAATATTCGCTGCTTAGCCAACTAATTGGTCATGAAAAAAGAACGTTTTGATTCAGATTCAACTGACGTACTAGGTAGGTCGGGACGGCAGCCTGATCCGGCGGATACGACCGGTCAGCAGGAGCCTCGTACGGCGGACATGGCATCTGCGGGTGGTCACGGCCAGAGCAGCGCTATGGCGGACGAACCGGTGGAGTCACTGGAGCAACCTTCTCAAGCCGACGAAAAAGACGCGCTCAGAGATCTTGTAACGGCGTTTTATCGAGATCCCGCCAAGTTCAAGAGGTTAACCGACCCCTATGTCCCTTTGCCCAGTGGCCTGAGCGCGTTTCTGGAAGACGTTGCAAATCTTGTTCGTGAGTTTCTGCCGCAAGAGAAGGAGGAGTCGCGTCTAGAGGAAAGCGAGGAGACCCGAGATGAACTAATAAAAGCAACGTTAGTTTTTGTTGACAAGGTATTGTTACCTCGCGGAGGCGACCACTATCGGGCCTTGGGTTTGAGCGCTCAAGCCAATTCCGAAGATATACAAAAACATTACCGCTATTTGAGACGCTTGTTTTGGAATGAAGAACGCGGTGAGGTGGGCAAAACTTCCGTAATGCGTATCAGTGAGGCATACGTCGTGTTGCGTGACGCCAGCCGGCGACGCGCCTACAACGAGCAACTGATGGGCCGCCAAAGCAACGTCTATATCGGCGCAGGGGCCGACCTGGCGGACGTAGGCGAAGAGAGGAGCCCCGTCGCCGCGCGGTCGAGGACCAGCCGTGTCCTGCAACGTAATCCTTGGCGCAAGGCCGCCGGTTTGACCGTCGTGCTTGCAGTGGCTGTGTTGGCGGCCTATTGGTACGGATTATTTCCCGGGGGCGACCAGTCGGCCGGCACGGACCCAATCGCCATTGATGGAAGCGGTGAGACAAATGGCGAAAAGGATTTAAGCGGAAGTGAACGCGATTTAAGTCTCGCTGGAAATCAATTAGACCGCAGCGAAGTCGATACGGCGGCGCGGGTCGATGCGCCGTCAGCGGATCTTGGGCGAACTGCAATGCGCGATACGGCGGCCACGGATAATGCAGAAGCGGAGGTTGCTTCTCCTTCGGGCGGTACCGCGTCGGAGGGGTTACCTAAAGACCCGGTGCCTTCCAGCGACGATTTATTAGAACGCGTTGAGCGGTTTGTATCGCAACCGGACCAGCCGCTTCCGCCTGAAACGGAAGCACCACCCCCGGGTTTGCAAGAGACCTCTCGAGCGCAGCCGAAGTCGCCGGACTCGGTTCAATCGGACCAAACCTTGGTCAGGCTTGAGCTCCAACGGGAGTCTGGCGTCAGCCTGTCGGTTACGCCCGTCGCACCGAGCAGCGGATTGTCAGAGGCCGCGGTTGAGACGGAAAAGCGTCTATTAGAGTTGCGAGTCGATGAATTGCTTAACCGTGCTCAGCGTCAATATGATCGGTCGAGACTCACGCAACCGTTGGGGGACAACGCGCTCGACACCTACCAAGAGATTCTGAGGTTGGACCCCGAAAATGCGGCCGCAACCGCTGGCTTAATCGCCATTTCAGATCGATACGTCGCGCTCGCTCGCTTCCGGCTTCAACGGGAAAGATATGATGAAGCCATTGACATGGTGGGGCGTGGGTTGGCCGTCGTTCCGGACCACGAGCCGTTGCTACTGTTGCTGGAAGAGATAGATCAACGCCGAAATCAATCGGCGTTTGCCGATGCCGCGCCGTCATCAAGTGAAGAAGAATTCGAGAATTCCGTAGAGAGCGGTCAAGATGTCGCCTTGCTCGGCTCGGATCCCAGTGAGCTTGAACCCGAGGAGAAAGGATCAGCGAGTCTAGCTGTCGTGCCCGTCGCCCCTCTCACGGACGGGAGTGATGTCGCGTCGGGCAGCGTAGAGGAGACCGCGGCTAGTGAAGAGGATGCGCCGGATACGAACGTTGCGCTCTTATCTCGGGAACGGGTACCGCAGGCCTCTGCAACCGGCGGAATAACTGACGATGAATTGACGCAATTAATCGGCAGGTTCGTCACCACCTACGAAGCGGGGGATCTGGACGCATTTATGTCTCTGTTCTCCGACAATGCACGGACTAACAATCGGTTTTCGAAAAACGGTGTACGCGAGGACTATGAAGAACTATTTGAGTCCACCGAAGGGCGGCTTATTCGCTTAAAGGATATGCGTTGGAGTCGCGAGGAGAATGAAGCGATAGGTGAGGCGGATTTTCGCTTAACGATTGTCAAAAACGGTGATACACGTCCCCGATCCTACGAAGGAAGTTTGACCTTTCGACTTGAAAAACAAGATCAAACGTTAACGATCAAGGGCCTCTTCCACCAGCAACGTAAAGCCGATCGGTAGCGGTGATTCAGGCGACTAACGCACGTCGTGTCTACATCATCTTGGTCGCTCTTTTCACGGTTGTGCTGTGTTGGCGAATATTGGCCCTGGGGTTCGGGCACCACTATGGTGGCCACCTTGAGGAAGATCGCTCGGCGACTCAATTAGCGTTGGCGTGGTCCCCACGTCACGCCGAAGCACTGGCTTCCGCAGCGTATCTCGCCGGCGACACGCCGCTTCGCGCCAGAGAGTTACTCAATCAGGCTATAGCGAGTAATCCCGCCGACGGTGCGGCAGTCTTAGCCTTAGCTTGGCAATGGCTGAGCGAAGGAAAGACAGCGCTGGGCGATGAGGCCGTTGAGCTTGCTGCGAATCTCAAGCCGAGCGAGGCGAGATTAAGACTGGAAGCGGGAAATTATTGGCTAGCGCGTGAACGCTGGGATCATGCGGTGGCGCATTGGAGCGTGGCAATTGAAGCCAAACCTACCTTGAGTCAACAACTATTTCCAGTGCTACTTGC
>CALZJI010000304.1 GCA_945787615.1 uncultured Chromatiaceae bacterium
TCGTTAAGGGATAAACCGCGTAAACCGTCGTTACCACCCAACTCAACGATGACGATGGTCGGTTGGTGCTGCCGTAACTCACGGTCTATGCGAGCTAGACCTCCACGGGTCGTATCTCCACTCACGCTGGCGTTAATAACGCGATAACCATAACCTTCTTTTTTAAGCCGCTCCTGTAGTAGGCTTACCCATCCTACTTTTTGCTCTAACCCATAGCCAGCGCTTAAACTATCTCCAAGAATGAGTATCGTCGGAGAGGCGAAAACGGTTATAGGAGTAAGGGATATAAAAAAGACAAAAAACAGAACCCGCATGTCAGATTTAAAAACGCAACCCATTATTTCTGCTTTTCAACTGTCCAAAGTCGTTGCGAGCCCCGAAGGAGAACTCACGTTACTCGAAGGTATAGAGTTTACCATTAAGGCAGGCGAAGCGGTGGCCATTGTCGGCGCGTCGGGATCGGGTAAGTCCACCCTGCTGGGATTGCTGGCGGGCTTGGATACGCCCACTTCCGGTCGCGTCGTGATCGACGAAAGGGATCTTTTTTCGCTCGATGAAGATGGGCGCGCCGAATTGCGGGGCGCTATGATCGGTTTTGTCTTCCAAACGTTTCACCTATTGCCCAATCTATCGGCGTTGGAAAATGTTATGTTACCCCTCGAGTTGGCTGATAGAGGGGACGCCGAACAAGAGGCGCGTACCGTCCTGGAGCGGGTCGGGCTTGGCGCTCGGCTCCATCACTATCCAAAACAACTCTCGGGCGGAGAGCAGCAGAGGGTCGCCATCGCCAGAGCTTTTGCGACACGTCCTAAATTGCTATTTGCCGATGAGCCAACCGGAAGTTTGGATAGCGCCACGGGGGAAAGGGTGATCGATTTATTGTTCGAAATTAACAGAGAACGCGCAACGACACTGGTGTTGGTGACCCACGACGAAGTGTTAGCCGGACGCTGCGACCGTCATCTTGAGCTGGATGCGGGACGTCTGAGAGCGACACCATGAGAGAGGTTGTCTTAGCGCTGCGAATGCTTCGGCGCGATTGGCGTGCCGGCGAAGTGCGTATCTTGGCCTTGGCTATCGTAGTGGCCGTTGCCAGCATTTCGGCGGTGGGTTTCTTTACCGACCGGATTGGTCAAATCCTGGCATTACAGGCCAACGAGCTGTTGGGCGGCGATTTAGTTATCGCCTCATCGCAGCCGTTGCCAGAGACGGTGTTACAAAATAATCGCGCGGCCGGGCTGAAGCAAACGAATACTGTTGAGTTCCCCAGTATGGTTCTCGCAGGCGAGCGTCATGAACTCGCCGCCATCAAAGCGGTTGGCGAGGGGTATCCGTTGCGCGGCTCGGTTCGGATTGCATCACAACTCTTCGCCCCGGATGAAGTGACGCAAGGGATTCCCGAACGGGGTACGGTTTGGCTAGAATCGCGTTTACTCTCGGCGCTCGCGGTGAATGTGGGTGATACGATCACTTTAGGTGAATTGAGCTTCACCGTTTCAGCGTTGATTACCACGGAACCCGCCCGTGCGGCGGGTAACCTGTTTAGCATCGCCCCACGGTTGCTGCTCAATATCGCCGATCTCGCCGAGACCAAGCTCATTACTCCCGCCAGTCGCGTACGCTACAACACGCTGTTTGCCGGCGACGCTGAGCGCATTAGCGCGTTTCGGGGCGCTATCGATAAAGTACTCGAGCCGGGACAACGCCTACAGGGCATAGAAGATGCGCGACCCGAAGTGCGGGCGGCGTTGGATAGAGCCAGTCGGTTTCTTGGGCTATCGGCGTTGGTCAGTGTCATGCTGGCGAGTGTCGCCGTCGCGATGGCGACGCGCCGTTTCGTTTCTCGGCACTTGGACAATTGCGCCATTATGCGTTGCCTGGGTGCGCATCAAAAAACCGTATTGCGTATCTATGGTTGGCAAATGCTATGGCTTGGTCTGGTCGCCAGTATTGGCGGCGTGTGTGTCGGATACGTCGCGCAGTTTGCCTTGGTTGAGATCCTAGGTTCGCTGGCTAAGGTGTCATTGCCACCGCCATCGTGGTTGCCGGTCGCGATCGGGGTATTAACGGGAATGGTGACCTTATTAGGGTTTGCGGTGCCGCCATTGCTTCATCTCAAAGACGTGCCCACGTTGCGGGTGTTGCGCCGGGAACTGGGTACAATGCCCCCGCGCAGCGTGGGAACCTACGGCCTCGGATTGGCGGTGTTGGCTGCACTAATCATCTGGCAAGCGCAAGATTTAAAACTGGGCGCATGGGTGTTGTTTGGGACCTTAGCGACCGTAGCGGTATTAGGCGGTTTAGCGGCGATTCTGGTGGTTGTGGTTAAACGCAGTGTCCGCCGCGTGGGCGTAGCGTGGCAGTTCGGTATAAATAATCTGACGCGGCGTGCACAAGGTAGCGTTGTTCAAATTGTTGGCTTTGGCTTGGGGTTGATGGCGTTATTGTTATTGTCCATCGTGCGGGCAGATTTGCTTGCGGAGTGGATGGATCGATTACCCGATGATACGCCCAACCGGTTTTTAATTAATATTCAGCCCGATCAGGTCGCTACCGTTAACCGGTTTCTGACGAACGACCTTGCCGAGCCACCCGCGCTGTTTCCCATGGTAAGAGGGCGATTGGTCGCTATTAACGGCCAAGCCGTCGGCGAAAACACCTACGCCGATGAGAGAGCCCAACGCTTAGTGGCCCGAGAGTTTAATTTGTCTTGGGGTCAGGACTTGCAACCTGATAATGAGATTATCGCGGGAAGTTGGTGGGGGGCTAACGCGGCGCCGCAACAAGCGCTTTCCGTTGAAGAGGGATTGGCGAAAGAACTAGGACTCGATATGGGTGATTCGCTAACCTTTCGCGTGGCCGGGAGCGAGTTTAGTGCCGAGGTGACTAATTTGCGTAAGGTGGACTGGGATACTTTTCGCGTCAATTTTTTCGTCATTGCCCAGCCGGGGGTATTGGATAATTTTCCCGCTACTTACATCACCAGTTTTTATTTGCCGACGGAACAGTACAAGCTTCTAAACGCGTTGTTAAAGCAATTTCCCAACGTCACGGTGATCGATGTTGCGGCCATAATGGATCACGTGAGAGGGATTATCGAACGGGTTACGCAGGCGGTAGAGTATGTATTTCTTTTTACGTTGGTGGCGGGACTAATGGTATTGTATGCGGCTATCCAAGCAACATTGGACGAGCGCGTGCGCGAGACGGCCATACTACGTACCTTGGGAGCAAGCCGGCGGCAAATCCAGCGGGGACTCATTGCGGAGTTTGTAGCGCTCGGTTTGCTAGCGGGATTGGTCGCGGCTATAGCGGCAAGCATTGTGGGTTACGTGCTCGCCGAACGTATTTTTCATCTCGATTACACCGTTAATCCGTGGTTATGGCTCCTTGGCCTGATCGCCGGCGGAGTCGGTGTTGGCGTTGCAGGGGTACTCGGTACCCGTCCAATTCTGTTCAAGCCGCCACTTCAGACGCTGAGGGGGGGCTGAGTCTATTGGTCGCAAAAAAACTCGGTTTCACAGCCGTCGGCGGTATGCCGTATTCCTTATCACGCCGCGGCGTATCCGCGCTACAACCACTACACTCTACTTTACCCCGTTCGCCAGCAAAAATTCGTGGGGAATGACCAAGCCGTGCTCTGTGTGAAAGTCCCTAGCGAGCAACGCCACTTCGTCGCGCACCGTCTCCCGTTGGTTCTCAGGGAGCGCATCGTATTGCATTTTGAGGATGTCCGAGGCTTCGACGACGTCCCAGAATGCTTCAAATGACGGAAAGTTATAGTGAAACGTGTGGGGCCGGATCTCGATGTCACGATATCCGGCCTCGTTTAACGCCGCCTCGAACGCACCCGGGGCGCCGAGGGAGGTCACTTTAGCCATTGGCGGTTGTGCCTCTTCCGGTACTTTATCTTTGAAAACGTGATAAGACCAGTACATGGTTGGCATGGTCTCCGGCGTACTCCACACTGCAATGGCATAACGCCCACCTGGTTTTAGCACGCGATGCATTTCTCTTAAACCTTGTACAGGATTTTCAAATAACATCACGCCGAAGCGGCACAAAACTTTATCGAAACTGTCGCTGGCAAAGTTCAGTTTCTCGGCGGGCATGCAACGATATTCTACGTTGGACAAACCCTCGCGATCGCCTTTACGTTGCGCCGCATCGACCATCCCTTGGGCTGCATCGGTGCCCACGACGGTTACGTTACTCCTCATTCGTCGGGCTAACGTCAGACCCGGTTCGCCAGTGCCTGTGGCGACATCAAGGACGCGATCTCCCGTTTCCGTGTTTAACGCTGTGAGCAGAGCTTCCCCAACCGGGGCGAGATGGGGTAGCCACACGTCAAACTTCTCTGCGATTTTATCCCAATCCGGTTGATTATCAGTGTTGGTCATTATCTGTCTCTCCTTAGGACCTGCTAGCTTTATACTCCGACAATAAGTCGAACAAGACGCCCTCGCGCAGAGCCCCTTTCGAGACCTCCATCTGCTCAATGCCCAAGCCACGAAAAATCTCCCGCAGGAGAATGATGCCCCCGGGGAAGACTTTCAGCCGTTTTTTGGATAGGTCCTCGAATTTTAACTGTTTAAAGTGTGTGGCGTCGGAGATCGACGCAAACAACCGATCTAATGAGTCGCGCGTAATAAAGCCATCGGAGCTCCAGGCGCAGCTGTTAACGACCTTGCCTATGGCCTTGATTGTACCTGATGCGCCTAGCACTCTAGCGGGAATAGCCTCCACTTGCGGTCGGGCATCATTGAGTTGGCCTTGTATAAACTCCTGCCCGTTGAGAATGTCTTGGGGTACGATTCGTTCTTCGGGAAAAATCCCTTTAGTTACAGAAATACAACCAAGGTCAATGCTGACTCCTGGTTTTACTTCCGCTCCCGTCCCGGAAATGATCTCCGTACTTCGTCCTCCGATATCCACAACCAACATGTCCTCGTCATCGGCGATATCATTGCTATTGAACACTCCGTTATAGATTAAGCGGGCTTCCTCCGCTCCCGAGATGATCTCTACCGGACATTTTAAGATTTCCTCAACGGCTTGGGAAAATTCAGCGCCGTTTACCGCCTTGCGCAACGTCGCAGTGCCTACTACCCTAATACCCTCGAGATCGTGTTGTTGGATAATCTTTTGAAAGCTCTCAAGACATCGAAAACCTCTTTGCCTTGCCTCGTCAGACAATACCCCCGCGTTATCGAGACCCGCACCCAATTGGACCATATCTCTCTCACGCGCTAAGACTTCTAACTTACCAAGTCGAAACCGAGCAACGATCATATGAAAACTATTTGAACCCAAATCCACCGCTGCGAAAGGCGGCGACGCTTCCATTGTTAGCATGACGATAATTACACCCGTAA
>CALZJI010000305.1 GCA_945787615.1 uncultured Chromatiaceae bacterium
AGCACGCCCTCTTCATTCCATGGCTGCGTTGAAACTCCTCGCAATAGTCCGGCTATTACTCGTCATTTCGCCTTGCCACGAAATGAATATGACGCACTCTTAACACCTAAATCTCAAACGCTACGGGTATAGATTCTTGGTTAGGCGTGCCCGACGTCACTGGATAATAGGTTGAGATCAACGCCCATCAAGGCTGCGGCGGCTTCCCATCGAGTTGCCGCAGAGGCTTCAAAAAGAATTGCTTCGTCAACGGGCCCGCTGAGCCAAGCGTTTTGCGCCATCTCATTTTCGAGTTGGCCTGGTCCCCATCCAGCATAGCCCAGCGCAATCAATGTGTCACCGGGGCCGTCACCTTGGGCAATGGCGTTTAAGATATCACGCGAGGTCGTAATCGCCAGGTTAGGGGTGATCTGTAGCATGCTGTCCCAGGCGCCCGGAGGTCGATGCAGCACGAAACCGCGTTCGGGTTGAACGGGACCGCCTAAAAAAACCTGAGCCGTCGCAACACGCGGATCCTCAACAGGGATTTCCATATGGTTTAATACGTCTCCCAATTTTAATTCGAGAGGTCGGTTGATAACGATGCCCATGGCGCCGTCCTCATTATGTTCGCATATGTAGGTAACGCTATGGAAAAAGTTTGGATCGGCCAGCGCCGGCATGGCAATGAGGAATTGGTTGGTGAACGTAGTCGCGGACTCGGTCATCGGGATTATATCCTGCAGAAACGTCGCGGTTTAAGAGCGCTCTAATCGTGAGAAATCGAAACACCCTAGCGTATCGTAATAATGTAGCACAGTTCCCAAGAAAGGTAGTTGGGATTGGAAAAAGAAATCGACGCAAGTTATAACCAACTTATCCTACGGCGAAGCTAAAGATTTTTAGTCGAAACGGTGGTCCAAAAGGTTGACATTCGAATGAAAAACGAGGTTTTCTGTTAGGTTTAATTATTGTGTTCTCAATCTGTTGCCGCTCATGAATTTCCACGTCCGAGGAATTTGCAGCACGTCGGCTTGTTCGCGAATAATCTCGGGTAGTGGCGGGTACGGCGCCGCGAGCTTGACAATACGCATTGCCGCATCATCGAGGATTTTGTGGCCCGACGAACGAAGTAAGTCAATCTTGTTAAGCGTGCCGTCCGCGTTGATGGCAACGAGTAGTAACAGGCTGCCTGATAGGTTAGAGCGTTTAGCTTTTTCGGGATAATTCATATTACCAATGAGCTCGACCTTTTTTTGCCACGTATCTAAGTAGGCTGCCTCAACATGACTCATGGAGTTGGGGACCAGTAACTTGGATTTGGGTTTTTTGGAATAGACTTCAATCGTTTCGCTAAGCTCCGCCTCCAATCGCGCCATTTCAATACTCTTGCGGACCAATTCGGCCGCAATGGGGATTCGCTCGTCTTCGAAGGGTGTTTCTTCGCCCTTCATTACTTTTACGGGAGCCTGTTCGACGGTCATTACGTTTTTCTCGAGCGGCTTTGTTTGGCGACTGGCTTGGACAGGCGTTTTGGTTTTCGCCGAGTTGCCAGGACTCGGGATGACCTCTGGGCTTGACTCCGGTGGGCTTTTCGGCCGCTCTTTCTCTTGCGTATTGCCGCTACCTTCTTGATTGGCTTGAGCTAGATAATCCGCTTCCTCGGGCGCTTGATTGCTTCTAGTATGCACAAGTGTAACGTCCAGCGTCGGGAGCTTGCTCTTCTCCTGGTCGCGATCGGTGTAGTCAAATGTGACGCCAAGAATCACAACGGCATGGAATGCGATGGCAAAAAAAAGCGTCACGCCAAAGCGGTCGTTGGTGCTGACGGGACGTGAATGATAAACGGTCGCTGTGGTCATGCTTTTCGGTCGTTGATATAAGTTATGGCGGACTTCGTTATAAAACCGCTGACGAGGCCGAAGACTAATGCGGCCGTCATCAGCACCGGTAACAGCGAAAAAAGGCCCTGATGGGGTATAAAAAGTACATACGCGGCTCCAAACTGGGCGGCCATATGGGCCATGGCGGCTAACACACAATAGCCGACCGGGCCAAAAACAACGCCCGGCAACGCCTTGGCGATACCTAACACTGCGATGCTTGCGGTGGCGCCTGCCAAACTTAGGGCAAACGTCGGCGAGAGGAAGGTGCCGACCAACAAGCTACCGACCAGTACGCGTAGGAAACCTACCCAGGCAGCAGTACCCCAACCAAACAGAATCAAGGCCGCTACGGTAACCACATTCGCCAGGCCGGGCTTAACCCCGGGAAGTGGGCTGGGAAAAGCCGCCTCAATAATGTGTACGGAAATCGCCAGCGCCGTTAACCAGGCGATAAGGTAGTCTTCCTTGTTAGTTCGTAAGGGTTTCGTCGAGGTCACATCCATGACAACCATCGTAAAAACTAACCTGCGCCACCTCGTGTTATCACTAAAATCGGCACAACTACGTTAAAAGTTTATAGTGTCAAAACGCAAGGCCTTTCCTGCCACCAGTAGACTGATTCTATTGGGTAGGCAGGCGGCGAAGGCGCCACTGTTTTGTAGCCAGCCGCTCAAAACGCATTGCTTGGTCGTGCACGGCGAGTTAACGAATCGGATTCTTCCTGCGTTTACTGCGATTTTACTTTCGCCCAATGTCCCTTTGATGGTGTACTCGCGATCTTGCTCAAGAGGAATTTCGATCTCGGGTTCGCCCGGTATCAGGATGCGCGCGGTTTCGCCGGCATTCGTGCCAATCCAATAGCGGCTGTAAAGCAACAATAATAACGAGAGCGCCAAGAATACGACAACGGCATCTGCTTTTGTCATAGTAATTGGACTACCGTTCTTGGGGGCGGTTCGACTTCGAACCGTATACGTTCTGCCATGGCGGCGGAGAGAAAGGCCGTATCATTCTGATCTATAAGCATAACGTACTCCACGCCCATCTTTTCTGCGATACTTTGCCAGTGTTCGGGGCCGGCAATGAACAGTGCCGTGGCCGCGGCGTCCGCGGTGGCGGCGTCGCGATGGATAACCGTAACCGAGGTGCTGCCCCGCGCCGGATAACCATTACGGGGGTCGATAATATGGTGGTAACGCTTGCCCTGGTATTCGTGGTAACGCTCATAATCGCCTGATGTAAAAACACTTTCGTCGTCGTGGGTTTCAACGGAGACGATGATCCCGTTACTCCGCGGATCGCGTACTCCGATACGCCACGGGCGGTTTCCTTTTCGCCCGATGGCACGTAAATCGCCACCCGCGTTAACAATAGCATTTTTTATGCCCATTTCCCTAAGCTGAGCAATGGCGACGTCAACGGCGTGGCCCTTGGCAAAACCCCCGAGATCCAATTGCAGCGACGGATCTATGGAACGCACTGTATCATTTTCGAAAATGAGGCCTTTCATGGTGATCGATTTGCTCACGAAAGCCTCTAGCGTGGTCGGGTCTGGTGGCGGTCCGCTGGGCGCATCGTCGCTATGGAAACCCCATAGAGCGATAAGTTCACCGATGGCCGGATTGAACAAGGATTCACTGGCCAGCGACAACGCTTTGGCTTGGCTTAACAATGCCTTGGATTCCTCATCAATGGTTATCGACTGACCTTTGCGCAGCCGGTCGTTGATCACCGTCAAGGTGCTGGGTTCCCAGGCGTGCCAGCGTTGATGGAGCCTGCTAAATTCGTCGGCGACGGCCGCGGTGGCGCGGTGGGCTCGTTCTTTGTCTACACCCCACAGGTTGATCTCGACAATCGTGCCTAAGGCAACGATTTGTTCACGATGCACCTCGTCTTGGCGTTCACACCCGCTGAATAGGACCCAGCAGCACGCAAGCCCAAACATCATGGTATACCACAGGAAAGGAACATGCATACCGGGGTTTGACGTATTCGACGGCAATTCGGATTGTTGTATCAATGGGATTGTAGCTTCGCCTGAACCACGTCCATGAGCGTGGCGCTAATATTAAGTGAATAAATACTGTCCAGCTCGCGTATACAGGTTGGACTCGTTACGTTGATTTCTGTAAGGTAATCGCCGATGACATCGAGTCCTACGAATATGAGTCCTTTTTCCCGTAGAGTATCGCTAACTTGGTTACAAATCCAACGATCGCGCTCAGTCAATTCGACACCCACGCCTTGGCCTCCGGCGGCGAGGTTGCCGCGTGTCTCCCCTTGAGCAGGGATGCGTGCTAATGCATAGGGCACTGGCTCCCCGTTCACCAGTAAAATACGTTTATCTCCGTGGACGATTTCTGGAATGAATTGTTGGGCCATGATAAAACGCTGTTGGTGCTGGGTGAGCGTTTCCAGAACGACTGCGATATTGGGGTCATTTTCCCGCAAGCGAAAAATAGACACGCCGCCCATGCCGTCTAAGGGCTTGAGGATTATGTCACCGTGTTCTTTGAGAAAACTCCGCATTTGGTCAGCATTTCGGCTGACTAAGGTGGGTGGGCAGCACTGCGGAAACCACGCGGTATACATTTTTTCATTGGCGTCGCGCAGGCTTTGAGGCTTATTAACGACCAAAACACCCGCTGCCTCGGCGTTTTCCAACAAAAACGTCGTGTAAACGTACTCCATATCAAAGGGCGGATCCTTGCGCATGAGAATGACGTCCAACTCCGTTAACGACGCCGTTCGAGATGCGCTGTTGAAGTCATGCCATCGCGCAGAATCGTCGTGGACCATTATGTCGCGCATGTTGGCGTGAGCTCGCCCATCGCTCATGAACAGGTCTCCTTGTTCCATATAACTAATACGCCAGCCGCGACTTTGCGCTTCCAACAACATGGCTAGCGTGGAATCTTTATGAGGTTTGATGGAGCCAATTGGGTCCATCACGACGCCGATTTTGATGGTCATTGTAATCGTCGTTCTACATAATCAACGAGACACGGTAAGCTTTCGTAACCACGGTGGCGGAGATGCATTCCGTTCAGCGTATTCGTGCTTCGTGGTAGTCCCACAGGCGCGTGCGTCGAAATAAAAAATCTCTTATCCCGCAATTTCTCGGGCTGCTGCTAGTAAGGCGAGTCGCGCGATAACGCCATATGCGTAGAACCGGTTGGGATTGGCGTCCGGCGCCTTATTGGCGTCCGGGCTGCTGCAAGATTCCGCAAACGCTAACGGCTCAAACTGCATCCCCGGCGTGTTGAGGTTTTCGTTCGGGCCTCGACCGGTATGGACCCGGTAGAATCCCCCGACGACGAAGTGATCCATCATGTACACCACCGGTTCGGCAACGGCTTGTCCGTCGCCCCAGGTTTCAAAGGTATATACCCCTTCCTGCATGATCACCTTTGACACGGCATGGCCGCCTTTACTTGCCGCCATGCGAGCGCGCTGTTTTCGATTAAGCGCTGCCAGCTCGTCAGGATCGTGAACCGTCATGACGCCCATGCCATAGGTTCCGGCGTCCGCCTTAATTATGACAAAAGGCGGTTTATCGACGCCGTACTCATCGTATTTTGCCCCGATATCCGTCAGTAAGTTGGCGACGTTTTTTTGTAAACAGGCCTCGCCCTCGCGTTTCATGAAGTTAATTTCCCCGCAGCGGCGGAATAACGGGTCGACGAGCCAAGGGTCGATGCTGGCGAGCTGAGCGAATTCAGTCGCCACTTGGCGGTAGTGAGTAAAGTGTTGGGATTTTAAACGCTGAGCCCAACCGAGCTCAGGGGGAGGCGTGACCGTCTGCTCGATACCTTCGAGTATGGCTGGGCGTCCCGAAGAGAGGTCGTTGTTCAACAACACTAAACAAGGTGTAAAATCTTCCACGCTAACGACATTGCCGTGCCGGGTTAACGGTTCGATACAAACCTGTTTTCCTGACGGTAAGCGCACGTTTTGGGGCTGTTTTATTTCTTCGTCTAACGTGCTCACGCGCACTTCCAGGCCCGCCTTAGTCAGAATCTCACCTAACGTAGCCAGGCTTTCCAGATAAAATAAATTTCGGGTATGGCTCTCGGGTATGAGTAATACCCGGATAGCATCAGCGCAGATTCGTTCAATAGCCGACTGCACTGCGTGAATACATAGCGGGAAGAACGCCGGATTGATATTATTAAATCCTGCGGGGAAGAGGTTCGTGTCAACGGGCGCCAGTTTAAAACCGGCATTACGCAGGTCCACCGAGGCGTAAAACGGCGCAGGGGTATCAATCCATTGGCTTCTTAGCCATGACTCAATTTGGGCTTGGCGGTCCAGTAAATGGCTTTCAAGTTCCAATAACGGTCCGTTTAATACCGTCGTTAAATGAGGTACAGCGTGAAGGTGTTTTACGGTCATGGCTATTACCTTAATGTTAAGCGGCTTATTGTCGCCGAACTAAGCCCCTCAATCAATATTTTTTGGTATTTATAGTGCTGGAATACGAAAAGAACTCGTTTTCGTTAGTATGTAGTACTGTGCGTCAACAATGACGATGAAAGGGACAAAAATATGCGCGTGTTGTTCCCCATAATAGAGATCGGAATCGCGGGCGGCAATCACTTTTCACTACAAAGACCTGTATCGAGTACGCCGAGTATGTGTTGCGGTGAAGCTCGCCTTCGATTAGTTACGGACGAAGTTGAGTTTTACCGTAAAAACACTAAATAGTAAAGGTATATCGCCGTGCGTTCCTAGTCGGGGTGGTTAAGCTGTCGTCGTTCAGGGTAGGATTTCGCGAAAGTTAATCATTTTAGGCGCACCGTACGACTACCGGGACGAATACGGCAAAATATACCCGTGGCGTTTGAGATTTAGGTGTTAAGAGTGCGTCATATTCATTTCGTGGCAAGGCGAAATGACGAGTAATAGCCGGACTATTGCGAGGAGTTTCAACGCAG
>CALZJI010000306.1 GCA_945787615.1 uncultured Chromatiaceae bacterium
AGCCTGATTGCGCCGATTGCGATGGAAGAGGGGTTGCGTTTTGCGATCCGGGAAGGCGGCCGCACGGTGGGCGCGGGCGTGGTGTCGAAGATTATTGAGTAACTCAGTGGCGGGTCTTGGAGCGCGTGGCGAAGCATTGGTGCCGTCGGCAACGCTGACGAATCATGGCTCTCCTCAGTGGTTTATGAGGCCTGCAACCAGCAACTTTTTGAGAAACGCGTTTTGCTCGCGAATGGATATATAACATGGCTAATCAGCGCATACGAATTCGATTAAAAGCTTTTGACCACCGTCTGATCGATCAGTCAGCGCGGGAAATTGTTGAAACTGCAAAGCGCACAGGCGCCCATGTAAAGGGCCCGATTCCTCTGCCCACCAAGAAAGAACGATTTACCTTGCTGATATCACCTCACGTCAATAAAGATGCGCGAGACCAGTATGAAATCCGTACACATAAGCGACTAATGGATATCGTTGACCCAACGGACAAAACCGTCGATGCACTTATGAAATTAGATTTGGCCGCGGGCGTGGATGTTCAGATAAAACTGAACTAATGGGGTATGTAATTCGATAACCGAATTTTATCTAGAGGTTGAAGAGACATGGCAATCGGGGTCGTGGGCCGAAAATGCGGAATGACGCGTGTATTCACCGAGATTGGCGAATCCGTTCCGGTAACTGTTATAGAGCTAGAGGCTAACCGCGTTACACAAGTTAAGACAACAGCAACGGATGGTTACAATGCCCTGCAGGTAACCGTGGGGGAAAGTCGACCAACGAGGATTAACAAAGCACGGGCGGGCCATTTCGCGAAAGCAGGCGTAGGGCCGGGTCGCGGGCTGTGGGAATTTCGTATTCTGGAGAGTGAACTGGAGGGCGTTTCCGTTGGCGATGAGATCAAGGCGGATATTTTTCATCAGGGCCAAAAAGTTGACGTAGCTGGCACGACTATTGGAAAGGGTTTTGCTGGAGGTGTAAAGCGTCACAACTTTCGTATGCAGGATGCAACACATGGAAACTCATTAGCCCATCGTGCTCCCGGATCTATTGGGCAGTGCCAGACCCCCGGTAGAGTATTTAAGGGGAAGCGCATGGCAGGACACATGGGGAACGTTCGGGTTACGATTCCCAATCTTGAAATAGTAAGCGTCGACACTGAACGCAATATTGTGTTGGTAAAAGGCGCCATACCGGGTTCAAAAAGCGGTGATGTCGTGATCACTCCCGCCGTTAAAGCGAAAGGTTGAGGAATAACGCCATGCAACTTAACTTAACCAGCGCGACCGGTGATGTTTCCGGCGATACGGTTGAATTATCAGAAGTTATTTTTGGTATATCGTTTAACGAGTCTCTTGTTCACCAGGTGGTTACGGCATATTTGGCCGGAGGTCGCGCAGGCACCCACTCACAGAAAACGCGCGCAGAGGTACGGGGCGGCGGGGCAAAGCCGTGGCGCCAAAAAGGTACCGGGCGCGCGCGCGCCGGCACCATCCGTAGTCCTATCTGGCGAGGGGGCGGTAAGGCGTTCGCGGCCTCACGGCGTGACTACTCTCAGAAAGTAAATAAAAAAATGTATCGTAGCGCTCTGCGATCCATTTTGTCTGAACTCGTTCGACAAGAGCGGCTAATTGTCGTCGCGGAAATAGGCGTTTCCGAACCGAAAACAAAAGAGTTGCTAAGCACGCTGACCGGCTTGGGGTTAGACCAAGCACTAATAATAACGGACAAGTTAGATCTAAATTTGGCTTTGGCGGCGCGTAATCTTCGTAACGTGGCCGTCGAAGAAGCGACGACGGTGGACCCAGTAAGCCTGATACGTTACGAGAAGGTTTTAGCCACTACGGAGGCTGTGAAGCAGTTAGAGGAACGGTTGGGATGAACAAAGAAAGACTAATGAACGTTATGTTGTCGCCCCATGTCTCCGAAAAAAGCACGGGGTTGGCTGATACGAGCCGGCAGTTCGTTTTCAAGGTGGCTGTGGACGCCACCAAGGCGGAAGTTAAACAAGCCGTCGAGTTGTTGTTCGAGGTCAAGGTTGATGGCGTGCAAGTGTGTAACGTCAAAGGTAAGCGTAAACGATTCGGGCAAGTTGCAGGGCGAAGGTCAGATTGGAAAAAAGCGTACGTGACCCTTGCGGAAGGGGCCGACATTGATTTCTTGGGACCGCAATAACGTCTATAACTTAAGATTAAGGTTTAAAAGTAATGGCACTGGTTAAAACGAAGCCAACATCAGCCGGGCGGCGTTTCGTCGTGAAGGTGAAAACGCCTGATCTGGAAAAAAACGCACCCCACGGGCCACTCCTGGATAAGAAGAACGCAAAAGGTGGCCGCAATAATAAGGGGCGGATAACGGTTCGTCATCGGGGAGGCGGTCATAAAAAGCGTTATCGCATTATCGACTTTAAGCGGAACAAGGATGGCGTTCCTGCTATAGTAGAGCGTATCGAATATGATCCAAATAGAAGCGCGAACATCGCTCTTGTGCTCTTTGCCGACGGTGAGCGTCGCTATATTATCGCCCCGAAGGGGGTAGTGGTGGGCGCACAGCTTCTCTCCGGCCCGACCGCACCAATTAAATCGGGTAATTGCCTGCCGCTGCGTTATATACCGGTGGGTTCGACGGTCCACTGCGTAGAGTTGAAGCCTGGTAAAGGCGCCCAGCTTGCCCGGAGCGCGGGGGCATCCGCTCAGCTCGTTGCTCGAGAAGGGGCGCACGCGACGCTACGATTACGTTCTGGCGAGATGCGGAAGGTGCTCGCCGATTGCCGTGCCACCGTTGGTGAAGCCGGCAACGCCGAGCACGGTCTGCGCTCACTGGGCAAGGCCGGAGCTTCACGATGGAGAGGTGTCCGTCCGACTGTTCGTGGTGTTGCGATGAATCCGGTGGATCATCCCCACGGTGGCGGCGAAGGAAGGACATCCGGTGGTCGTCATCCGGTCACGCCGTGGGGCGTCGCGACAAAAGGCCATAAAACTCGCAGTAACAAGCGCACCGATAAGATGATTGTGCGCGGCCGTAAAAAATAAATTTTTAGATTACGCTATAGAGGAATGAACCGTGCCACGGTCAATTAAAAAAGGTCCCTTTGTGGATTTGCACTTAGTTAAAAAGGTTGATGAAGCTGTCTCAACTAGCAGTAGGAAGCCGATTAAGACGTGGTCTCGTCGGTCCGTCGTCATTCCGCAAATGGTGGGTCTGACGATTGCCGTGCATAACGGAAGGCAGCATGTACCTGTGTTGATTTCCGAGAACATGGTAGGTCACAAACTAGGCGAATTCGCAGCGACTAGGACGTATCGCGGCCATGCCGCTGACAAGAAAGCGAAATAGCGGAGAGAATACGATGGAAGCCGTTGCGAAACTAAAATACGCACGCCTGTCCCCGCAGAAAGGGCGGCTCGTGGCTGATTTAATTCGGGGGATGAGTGTAGAACGCGCGCTACAGACGCTTACCTTCGACAGTAAGAAAGCTTCCAAAGTTATTAAGAAGGTTTTGGAGTCTGCAGTGGCTAATGCCGAGCATAACGAAGGCGCGGATATCGACGAGCTGAAAGTCACGAAAATTTGTGTGGATGAAGGGCCTACATACAAACGCTTTCGCGCGCGAGCGAAAGGCCGTGGAACCCGAATATTAAAGCGTACCAGCCACGTTATCGTGGCAGTGGGCGACTAGATCAAAGAGAGACCGCAATGGGACAGAAAGTACATCCGACAGGTATTCGTCTTGGTATCGTTAAAGAGTGGACCTCCAAATGGTATGCAGACAACAATAGTTATGCCGATTATCTGTTCACCGACCTAAAGGTCCGAGAGTTTCTGAGAAAGAAACTCGCTCATGCCTCGGTCAGTCGCATTCAAATCGAACGGCCGGCCCGTAACGCGCGTATCACGATTCATACTGCGCGGCCAGGTATTGTCATTGGAAAAAAGGGTGGCGATATTGAGGCATTGCGCAAGGAACTCGCAGCAAAGATGGATCTTCCAGTGCAAACAGTTCATGTAAATATTGAAGAGATCCGTAAGCCCGAGTTAGACGCATATCTTGTAGCCGAAAGTGTAGCGCAGCAATTAGAGAGACGGATCATGTTTCGACGCGCAATGAAACGGGCGGTGACCAACGCGATGCGTTTAGGTGCGCAAGGAATCAAGATAAATGTTGGCGGACGTCTCAACGGTGCGGAAATTGCCCGTAACGAGTGGTATCGAGAGGGTCGGGTTCCGTTACATACGTTACGGGCGGATATCGATTACGGCTTTGCGGAAGCCAGTACCCCATCAGGCGTCATTGGTATTAAGGTCTGGATTTTTAAAGGCGAAGTCTTCGATAAGGGTGAAGAAGAGGATGCCGGCGCGAGCGCGCAAGTGGCGACCAAATAACGGGGTATAGTGAGTAATGCTTCAGCCAAAACGAACGAAATTTCGCAAGCAGCATAAAGGGCGTAACCGCGGGCTTGCGACAAGTGGGAACCAGGTTAGCTTTGGCGAGTTTGGGTTAAAGGCCAAAACTCGCGGTCGGATTACGGCGCGCCAAATTGAGGCCGCACGTCGCGCAATGACGCGCCATGTGAAACGGGGTGGAAAAATATGGATTCGCATTTTTCCCGACAAACCGGTCAGCAAAAAGCCGTTAGAAGTGCGTATGGGTAGCGGAAAAGGTAACGTCGAATATTGGGTCGCGGAGATAAAGCCGGGATCGATGTTGTATGAGATGGAAGGCGTTGCTGAGGACGTTGCAAGGGAAGCCTTTCGTTTGGCGGCAGCGAAACTACCAGTAGAAACTACCTTTGTAACGCGGAAGGTTATGTGATGAGAGCAAGTGAATTAAGGGGAAAGGACATTTCCGAACTTCAGGAAGAGTTGTTTGGTCTGTTAAAGGAGCAGTTTAACCTTCGTATGCAAAGGGGTTCCGGGCAACTGGCGAGACCACATCAGATGAAGGTGGTTCGGCGTGACATCGCTCGGGTAAAAACCATTCTTCGTGAAAAGACGAGGGCCGCATGATGACTGCCAAAGAAAAGCTAACGCGTACGTTGACGGGTCGCGTTACGAGTAACAAGATGGATAAATCAATAACCGTGTTGATTGAGCGTCGTGTTCCTCATCCAGTCTATAAAAAATATGTGAAGCGTTCGACTAAATTTCACGCCCATGACGAGGCCAATGAATGCCAAGAAGGGGACATGGTCACGATTGAGGAGTGTCGCCCGCTGTCCAAAACCAAGTCGTGGCGCCTCGTTCAGGTCCTAGAGCGGGCAACGGCGGTTTGAGAGTTCTAGGCGAAAACCCCGTAACAGAAGTTGGAGACGGTCAATGATTCAAATGCAATCAACGCTCAACGTGGCGGATAATAGCGGCGCGCGTAGGCTGATGTGTATAAAAGTGCTGGGTGGGTCACACCGGCGTTACGCGCACATCGGCGACGTCATTAAAGTTACGGTTAAAGAAGCAATTCCCCGTGGAAAGGTAAAAAAGGGCGAAGTATATAATGCGGTCGTGGTGCGGACGGCGAAAGGTGTGCGCCGCCCGGACGGTTCACTGATCCGTTTCGATACCAATGCCGCTGTGCTGTTGAACAACCAACTGCAGCCTATCGGAACACGTATATTTGGCCCTGTGACTCGCGAGCTTCGCACAGAGAAGTTCATGAAGATTGTGTCGTTGGCGCCGGAAGTGCTATAAATCGGAAAAAGGTAGCAGCGTAATGCGTAGGATAAAAAAAGGTGATGACGTTATGGTTATCGCCGGAAAAGATAAAGGTAAACGCGGTAATGTCGTGCGCGTTTATCCCAATGATCGGGTTATCGTAGAAAACGTCAACATGGCTAAGCGCCACGTTAAGCCGAATCCGCAACGAGGCATCGCTGGGGGCATCATTGAAAAGGAGATGCCCATACAAATCTCGAACGTGGCGGTCTACAACCCGGCCATCAAGAAGGCGGACAGAGTAGGTTTTAGAGTACTCGAGGACGGGCGCAAGGTGCGCTACTTTAAATCAAATAACGAAGTCGTAGACATTTAACGGCGGGTAAGAGACAAGATGGCAAGGTTGCAAGAATACTATCGAGATTCCGTGGTCCAAAAGTTGACCGACCAGTTCGCTTACAAAAATCCGATGGAAGTTCCGCGAATCACCAAGATCACCATCAACATGGGAGTGGGTGAGGCGGTTGGCGATAAGAAAATCATTGAGCATGCGATGGGGGATATGGCTAAGATCGCTGGACAAAAAGGCATCGTCACGAAAGCGCGAAAGTCCGTAGCCGGGTTTAAGATTCGCGAAGGGTGGCCGATCGGTTGCAAGGTTACGTTGCGACGACAGCACATGTACGAGTTTCTCGATCGACTTATTAGCGTTGCGATTCCTCGGATACGTGATTTTCGCGGACTTAATGCTAAGTCGTTTGATGGGAATGGAAATTACAGTATGGGCGTCCGGGAACAGATTATATTTCCCGAGATTGACTACGATAAAATTGACGCACTACGCGGTATGGATATCACTATAACCACAACGGCGAAGTCCGATGAAGAAGGGCGCGCACTATTGGCCGCTTTTAGCTTCCCTTTTAAGAGTTAAGGATCTGCAACGATGGCAAAAGTTTCAATGGTTAATCGAGAAATAAAGCGCCTTCGAGCGGTCAAGAAGTACGCGGCAAAACGGGCCGAACTCAAGGCCAAGCTTGTTGACCGGAAACTGAGTCCGGAGGAGCGCGAAGAAGCAATGCGGAAACTCCAATCGTTGCCGCGAAATGCCAGCCCATGCCGATTACGAAACCGCTGCAGCCTCAGTGGCCGACCTCATGGTTATTACCGGAAGTTTGGTCTAGCAAGGAATAAGCTTCGTGAAGCGGCCATGCGTGGCGACGTGCCGGGCCTAGTTAAAGCGAGTTGGTAGTTCGGGCCGGGAGAGATTCATTGATACAACGGATAGAGTTTCAGTTAGGAGTGCCACGCACATGAGCATGAACGATCCCATCGCTGACATGTTAACCCGAATTCGAAACGCGCAGGCGGCCGATAAGGTTGACGTCATAATGCCTTCCTCAAAACGAAAAGTCGCGATCGCAAACGTGCTTAAAGAGGAAGGTTATATAATGGATTATTCCGTAATCCATGAAGGGAGCAAGCCGGAATTAGTCGTTACTCTCAAGTACTTCGAGGGTAAAGCGGTGATAGAGACAATTAGACGGGTAAGTCGGCCTGGCCTGCGAGTCTATAAAGGAAAAGCCGAGCTACCCAAGATCGAGGGTGGATTGGGAATCGCCATTGTGACCACCTCGAGAGGGGTGATGACTGATCGCGCTGCACGTGCGGCAGGCTGCGGCGGTGAAGTCTTGTGTGTGGTGACTTAGTAGCGAACGCGAGGTGAGTTAATGTCAAGAGTTGCGAAAAGGCCCGTCACGATCCCTAAGGGTGTCGACGTTGTCTTAAGTGGTCAAGACGTCACGGTTAAGGGCGGCAAGGGAAGTTTGAACTTTACGGCGCATGACGAGGTAAGTATTGAAAAAGAAGGCGAATCGCTGACCTTCTCGGCTCGATCGGAGAAGGTTGGCTCGCGAGCGCTTGCAGGCACGACACGCTCTATTTTGCAGAATATGGTGACGGGTGTCAGTACGGGATTTGAACGAAAGCTCGAGTTGGTTGGAATTGGTTACCGCGCCCAAGCGCAAGGCAAGGTGCTGAACCTTACGCTCGGTTTTTCACATCCGATTGCGTTCGAAGTTCCTGAAGCTATTAGCATAGAAACGCCGAGCCAAACAGAAGTAATCGTGAAAGGCATAAATAAGCAACAAGTTGGGCAAGTAGCCGCGGAAATTCGAGCGTTTCGACCACCTGAGCCCTATAAAGGCAAGGGTGTGAAGTATGCTGATGAAGTTATCGTTCGCAAAGAGGCGAAGAAAAAATAAGAGTTTAAGGTGACGGTTGTGGATAAGAGAGTAAATCGTATACGTCGTGGTCGTCGAACCCGGGCCAAAATTAAAGAACGTCGCGTACCGCGTTTGTGTGTATATCGTACGCCGCGCCACATTTACGCCCAAGTGATTTCAGCCGATGGATCGGGGACCGTAGTAAGCGCATCTACCCTTGATAAGGAGATAGCCAAGGGATTAGCGAGTACGGGCAATATCGACGCAGCATCAGTGATCGGTAAAGCGATTGCGGAACGCGCGAAGGGCGCTGGTATTACTAGCGTTGCCTTCGATCGTTCAGGATTTAAGTATCACGGGCGCGTGAAGGCCCTTGCCGAATCTGCGCGTGAAAATGGTCTTGTTTTCTAGGGGTTGAGTTTATGGCAAGTTTTGAAGGTGCTCAAAGTAGCGATGGTCTACAAGAGAAGTTAGTGAACGTGAGAAGGGTGGCCAAGGTCGTTAAGGGCGGGCGCCAATTTGGTTTTTCAGCACTGACGGTTGTGGGCGATGGCCAAGGGCGAGTAGGCTTCGGTCGAGGCAAGGCACGTGAGGTACCCGCGGCAATTAAAAAAGCCATGGACGACGCTCGAAAGAACATGCGGCAGGTCGCGCTAATAGACGGTACATTACAGTACCCCATAACTGCAACGCACGGAGCGGCGAAAATCTTTATGCAGCCCGCTTCCGAGGGGACCGGTATTATTGCCGGCGGGGCTATGCGCGCTGTATTTGAAGTGGTAGGAGTTCACAATGTGTTGGCCAAATGCATTGGATCCAACAATCCGGTTAACGTAGTACGGGCAACGGTACGTGGTCTTGCCGAAATGGGTGACCCCGAGAATGTTGCGGCGAAACGCGGTAAAACCGTTAAAGAAATTCTGGAGTGAGATCATGGCGGGTGCGAGTAAGCGGCTAAAAGTGACCTTAGTACGCAGTACAAGCGGAAGGTTAGCCTCCCATAGGGCGTGTGTGAGCGGGCTGGGTTTGCGGCGGAGGCATCATAGCGTAGAAGTGGAAGACACGGCCGCCGTTCGGGGCATGATTAACAAGGTGAGCTATTTGCTCAACGTAGAGGAAGTGTAACTATGCGCCTAAACACAATCGGTCCCAATCCTGGCGAAAAGACCGCTGCAAAGCGAGTGGGGCGAGGAATAGGGTCCGGCAGCGGAAAGACCTGTGGTCGAGGCCATAAAGGACAGCATTCCCGGTCGGGTGGCTACCATAAAGTCGGTTTTGAAGGCGGGCAAATGCCACTTCAACGGCGCGTGCCCAAATACGGATTTACCTCGCGCGTTGGTTTCGCTACGGACGAAGTTCGCCTTGGCGAGCTAAATAAAATTGATTCAGAAGTTATCGATTTGGCCGCATTGAAGGCGGCTAAAATCGTCAACCGCGGGGTTAAACGGGCAAAAGTGTTCGTTTCCGGGTCCATAGATAAGGCCGTAACGCTTCGTGGAATTTCCGTTACCAAAGGAGCCCGTGCCGCGATTGAGGCGGCCGGCGGAAAGGTTGAGGACTAAGTGGCTATTCCAGGTGGAGGACGTGGGACGCTCGGTAACGTAGCAGCATTAGGCGAGCTACGGAGCCGGCTGTTGTTTGTGCTTGGCGCTCTGATCGTTTTTCGGATCGGTGCCAGTATACCTGTGCCTGGCATTGATCCCGTGGCATTGGCTGCGTTGTTCGAGCAGCAGCGCGGCACCATTATCGATATGTTTAATATGTTTTCCGGTGGAGCGCTGGAACGGGTAGCGGTCTTCGCTCTGGGTGTCATGCCTTATATCTCCGCCTCCATTATTATGCAATTGCTAACGGTTGTTCACCCCAAATTGGAACAGCTAAAAAAGGAGGGTGAAGCAGGGCGGAGAAAAATTACCAAGTATACCCGTTACCTAACCCTCGCATTGTCGTCGTTTCAAGCGTTTGGCGTCGCGTTCGCCCTACAAAAGCAGCAAATGGGTGGGCAGGCGATTGTCATAGATCCCGGTCCGGCGTTTGTCCTTACTGCGGTGCTGACCTTAGTTTGCGGGACGATGTTTTTAATGTGGCTGGGTGAGCAAGTCACGGAGCGAGGGATCGGAAACGGGATCTCACTTATCATTTTCGCCGGAATTGTGGCTGGACTGCCGTCAGCGATTGGCGGAACGTTGGAGCTCGCGCGTACAGGTGAGCTACATATCCTGATGGTCTTGTTCTTTTTCGTTCTGGCTTTGGCCGTAACAGGGTTTGTTGTTTTCATGGAGCGGGGCCAGCGACGGATAACGGTCAATTACGCGAAACGTCAGCAAGGGCGACGCATGTATGCCGGTCAGACAAGCCATCTACCACTCAAGGTTAATATGGCCGGCGTAATCCCACCAATTTTTGCGTCGAGTATTATCCTGTTTCCGGCGACCTTCGGAAACATCGTCGGAAGCACGGAAGGAATGGGGTGGTTACAAGACATTTCGTCGACGCTCTCTCCTGGTCAGCCGATTTACGTTATTTTGTATGCGCTCGCGATCATATTCTTCTGTTTTTTCTATACCGCTTTGGTCTTTAATCCCAAGGACACGGCAGACAACTTGAAGAAATCCGGCGCCTTTATCCCCGGAATCCGACCTGGCGAGCAAACAGCGCGCTACATCGACGGGGTTATGACACGCTTAACGGTCTGGGGCGCGTCATATATAACCGCGGTGTGTCTGTTGCCCGAATTTTTAATTGTGTACTGGAACGTCCCGTTTTATTTCGGCGGCACATCGCTCTTGATCATCGTTGTGGTCGTTATGGATTTCATGGCGCAGCTGCAAGCCCACCTAATGTCTCATCAATATGATGGATTATTAAAGAAGGCCAAGTTCAAAGGTCCAGGCCCGACCGGCCTGGCGCGTTAACACCACTTTAGCTGCGCGGTCGTTTGGTATTTTGAAGAATTTTCTAGGGGTTGGATTATGAAAGTTAGAGCGTCGGTAAAGAAAATATGCCGTAACTGTAAAGTTATTCGCCGTAGAGGCGTGGTACGGATTATTTGTAAGGAGCCCCGTCACAAGCAACGACAAGGATAGGCTGCTAGAGACGAGCTAAAGCGTAAAAAAAACGCGTTAGGGCTTGAAAAAATACAGTTTTCTCGGTACAATTATCCGTTTTCTTAAACGGGCTTTAAGTGTAAGGAGTGTGCGTCGATGGCACGTATTGCCGGTATTAACATCCCCACGCATAAACACACGGTTATTGCTTTAACATCGATCTACGGGATCGGCCGCACGGTAGCGGGCGGTATCTGTGAGGTGGCAGGTGTTAAACCCGAAACCAAGGTGAGGGATCTCACGGACGCAGAGTTGGAAAGCCTTAGGAGTGAGGTGGCGAAATACTCGATAGAAGGCGATCTTCGTCGAGAGATTTCTATGAACATAAAACGACTGATGGATCTCGGGTCTTATCGCGGCTTGCGCCATCGACGCGGTTTGCCCGTGAGAGGTCAGCGTACCCGCACGAATTCCCGGACGAGAAAAGGTCCGAGGCGCCCGATACGTAGATAATTACGTCAGTCAAGTCAGGAATCAATTGAAATATGGCTAAAGCGAGTAGCGGACGTGCGCGTAAGCGCGTCAAGAAGAACGTCGTTGATGGCGTTGCACACATCTACGCGTCCTTTAATAATACGATCATTACCATAACAGACCGACAAGGCAATGCCCTCGCGTGGGCAACGGCGGGAGGGTGCGGATTCCGAGGCTCAAGGAAAAGCACGCCCTTCGCGGCTCAAGTCGCCGCAGAGAAGGCCGGTACAACGGCGAAAGAGTATGGGATGAAGAATGTGGACGTGTTTGTAAAAGGGCCAGGTCCGGGGCGCGAATCTGCGGTAAGAGCGTTGAACGCAACTGGATTTAAGATTAGCAATATAACGGACGTGACGCCGATACCGCACAATGGTTGCCGGCCGCCGAAGAAACGTCGCGTATAAAAGCGGGGATAAAGCGTGGCCAAGTATACAGGATCGAAATGTCGCCAGTGCCGCCGAGAAGGCGAGAAACTTTTTCTCAAAGGCGAGAAGTGTTTTTCTTCAAAATGTGCAGTTGAAAACCGGAGTTTCCCGCCAGGTCAACATGGCCAACGGCGCACACGCATTACTGATTATGCGTTGCAACTTCGGGAAAAGCAAAAGTTACGTCGGATATACGGGGTATTAGAGAGGCAATTTCGGGGCTATTATCAGGAGGCGGACCGTCGGAAAGGATCGACCGGGGAGAACCTATTAAAGATTCTCGAAGCACGGTTAGATAATGTTGTTTTCAGAATGGGGTTTGGGGTGTCTCGAAGCGAGGCCAGGCAACTCGTGCGCCATCACGCAGTTTTAGTCAATGGCAGAAGAACAAATATACCAAGCTATCAGCTTAGCCCTAGCGATATTGTAACCGTGCAGGAAGCTGCAAAGAAACAATTACGTATAAAGTCCGCATTGGAGCTTGCGGAGCAGCGGGGTTTTCCCGACTGGCTAGACGTAGACGTCAAAAAGTTTGAAGGTGTTTTCAAAGCAGCCCCGGAGCGCAGCGATTTGCCAGCTGAAATTAATGAAAATTTAGTCGTCGAGCTGTACTCCAAATAATGTCCAAACAGGATAGGTTGAGTCAAAGGTACCGCGCAATAAACGAAGGTCACGGGAGAGGACATTAATGCAGGGTTCCGTAACAGAATTGCTAAAACCGCGTATTGTAAACGTCCAGATGGAAAGTGCCACCCGCGCGCGGGTGGGTTTAGAGCCGCTGGAGCGGGGGTTCGGTCATACGCTAGGAAATGCGCTGCGCCGTATTCTTTTGTCGTCGTTGCCGGGGTGCGCCATTACCGAAGTCCAAATAGACGGGGTATTACACGAATACACGACGATTGAAGGGGTGCAGGAAGACGTCATCGCGATATTGCTGAATCTGAAGGAAATCGCGATTCGCATGCACGAGCGAGATGAGATCACACTCACGCTACGTAAGAAGGGGCCTGGTGAGGTGACCGCTGGTGATATAGAGCTCACTCACGACGTTGAGATTATTAATCCCGATCTCGTTATCGCTAATCTAACCAAAGCGGGCGAGTTAAACATGAGCCTAAAGGTTAAGCGCGGGCGTGGTTATCAATTGGCAACAGCGAGCGATGACAGTCAGAGTGAAGATCGACCTATCGGAAGTTTGCAGCTCGATGCTACGTATAGCCCGATTCGGCGGGTAGCCTATCTTGTTGACAGTGCCCGTGTAGAACAGCGTACGGATCTGGACAAACTGATAATCGATCTAGAGACGAATGGGACCGTCGACCCAGAGGACGCCATCCGTATGGCGGCGAGAATCCTACAACAACAACTATCCGTTTTTGTGGATCTGCAAGGGAAGGACGAGACCGTTTCCGCGGCCGAGGAGCCCGAAATAGATCCCATTTTACTGCGCCCGGTGGATGATTTGGAGCTTACTGTCCGGTCGGCCAACTGCTTGAAAGCCGAGAATATTTATTTTATCGGTGACCTGATCCAGCGAACCGAGGTCGAACTTTTAAAAACCCCCAACTTGGGTAAAAAGTCGCTAACTGAGATCAAGGATGTCCTTAACAACCATGGATTGTCTCTCGGTATGAGGCTTGAAAATTGGCCTCCTCCGGCGTTGCAGAGTAAAGACCGGGCATCCGCCTAGGGATTTAGGTTATCGCAGTTAGCGTTTTAGCCGGGTAGAGCAACGTTTAAATAAAGGTTTAAGAAATCCAATGCGCCATCGTAATATCGGTCGACAACTCAGCAGAAACAGCAGCCACCGTAGGGCCATGTTACGTAACATGGCCGTATCGTTGGTCCGCCACGAAGTTATTCGTACGACGGTCCCAAAAGCGAAAGAGCTAAGGCGTGTCGTTGAGCCTCTGATTACCATGGCAAAAAACGACACTATAGCTAAGCGACGTTTGGCGTTCTCGCGTATGCGGGATCGAGACGTCGTGACTAAACTGTTTAGCGAGTTAGGACCGCGCTACGAAGCTCGTCCAGGCGGATATACGCGAATATTAAAATGTGGGTATCGACCGGGTGACAACGCACCGATGGCGATCGTAGAATTAGTCGACCGTCCACGGGTGGAAGAGCCGGTAGAAACGGAATAGTAACTAAAGAAAGCAAAAACGATAAAAGGACCGGGCATTGCCCGGTTTTTTATTTGCTCGTGATGATCGCACTTTTTACGGATTTTGGCCTGGAAGGCCCCTACGTCGGGCAACTACAGCTCGTGCTCCACCGAGGCGCGCCGGGTGTACCGATCATTAACCTTTTCTCGGACGTTCCCGCTTATAATGCGAAAGCCGCCGCCTATTTGCTCGCGGCCTATTCGGCTGGTTTTCCCCGTGGAACGGTCTTTTTATGTGTGGTCGACCCGGGTGTTGGCGGCGAGTCGCGAATTCCGGTCGTTGTAGACGTGGACGGGAGACACTTTGTAGGGCCGGACAACGGATTGTTCGTGCCATTGGTTCAAAGAGGGACCAAAGTAAAACGTTGGGAGATCGTGTGGCGCCCGAGGAACTTGTCGGCATCGTTCCACGGTCGCGACTTATTCGCGCCGATTGCGGCTGAATTGGCGCTGAGAAAATCGCTGATCACTAAATTATCGGAGACGGGGCTGGAGTCGTTGGACCGGTGGCCAGCCGACTGTCGTGAGGTTATTTATATCGACCATTTCGGTAACGCAATGACAGGGATTAGGGCAGACCAACTCGGAAGCGGCGCGCGCCTGAAAATTGGGGCGCATGTCTTTCGCCGAGCAAAAACGTTTTCGGATGTGGAAAAAGGCCGGGGATTCTGGTATGACAACTCAAACGGTCTCGCCGAGATCGCAATAAATTGTGGCGCTGTCAGTGAACACTTGAATCTTTGCGTCGGCGACACCGTTACGGTGATTGAAACGTAAAAAACACTCAAGCGCGCGCGGCATATCAAAAAAATATGGTTAAATAGGACACGCGGTGCTTTTTCAGCGTAAATTAATCCGGTGAGTCGTAGCGAGAGCGGCGAAGAGGCATGAAACTTTTGTGATAATTTCGGGCGTAGGCGTATCAACCACAGGTTGGGTGTTCGGAAACGTCTCATAGATTTAGTGCGTTAGTCGTTCGCAGTCGATTAGAGTATTTAATTTAGGTTCCGTTAAGTCCACGAAAACAGCCTGTTGGACGAGGTTTCTTGGCTTTCTGACGGATAAGGCGACAGGCCGCGCACGAGCTTTAAACGGTGTATATAACATTCGAGATCGGTGGGTCAGCAATCTCACGCTAACTGATGACTAACGTAATCAACAGGTGGTTTAAGAAGTATTTCTCAGACCCAGAGGGCGTCATACTCGCGTTTTTACTTGTTCTAGGGTTTGCCGTCGTCATTTTTATGGGCGAGATGCTGGCACCGCTCTTAGCAGGTGTAGTGTTAGCGTACTTATTGGAAGGCGTGGTGGGTGCCATCGAGAGTCGGAACATTGTGCGAATGCCGGCAGTCATCGTTGTTTTTACTCTTTTCGTGGCCTTTCTAGTATTCATTGTGTTGGGATTGTTGCCGCTTTTATCGGGACAGATTACGCAGTTGATTGAAAAGCTGCCGGATATGATCGCGCGGGGGCAGCAGGCGTTGTTGCGTTTACCCGAAAACTACCCCAATTTCATTTCCGAGGAACAGGTCAATCAACTGTTTAGCGAGATGGGTGCCGCCGTACGCGGACTCGGACAACAGGCGGTTACAGTATCGCTTGCGTCGATATCGGGTGTATTTGGACTATTGGTTTATCTTGTTTTGGTACCCGTACTTGTGTTCTTTTTTCTTAAGGATAAGCATCTGATTGTAAACTGGATTACCAGTTATTTGCCTCAGGAGCGAGGCCTAGCAACTCGCGTATGGCGTGAGATGGACCATCAAATAGGCAACTACGTGCGCGGTAAAATAGCCGAAATACTTGTTGTTGGCGTGACGACCTATGTGGTGTTCGCGTTTATGGGTTTGCAGTACGCCATGCTGTTGGGGGCGTTGGTCGGCTTATCCGTGATTATTCCCTACATAGGGGCCGCCGCGGTGACACTGCCGGTGGCATTGATCGCTTACTTTCAGTGGGGGTGGACGGCCGATTTTGCTTACCTGATGCTGGCATACGGGATTATCCAAGCACTAGACGGTAATGTTCTTGTTCCGTTACTCTTTTCAGAGGCGGTGAATCTACATCCGGTTGCGATTATTGCTTCGATCCTGGTATTTGGCGGCCTGTGGGGGTTTTGGGGTGTGTTTTTCGCCATCCCTCTTGCTACGTTGGTGAAGGCCGTGATTATGTCGTGGCCCCGCTCAAGCGAAGAGAAAGAGCTGGTTCAAGAGGCGTCGGGGCCCGCTTAGGACTCCCGTCATACAGCACGCCCGAAGGGGGTAGGCTATGGGTGGCCTGCATCAAGAATTAAACAAGCGAGATCGCGTGGACACTGAGAGAAATACGCGCTAGTAGGTGTTATAAATACTCCGAGGCATATTCGGTGAGCCGCGATCGTTCACCACTGACGAGGGTAATATGGCCGCTGTAATGCCAGTCCTTAAAGCGGTCTACGGCAAAAGTGATTCCCGATGTCGTCTCCGTAAGATAAGGTGTGTCGATCTGAGCAACATTACCGAGGCATACCACCTTGGTTCCAGGGCCTGCTCGTGTGATGAGGGATTTCATTTGTTTCGAGGTCAGGTTTTGAGCCTCGTCGAGGATAAGGTATTTATTTAAAAAGGTGCGGCCCCGCATGAAATTCAGGGAATGGATTTTGATACGGTGGCGTATCAGGTCATTGGTTGCTGCCCGACCCCAATCGCCGTTTTCTGAAGCCGTTAACACCTCCAAATTGTCCATTAACGCACCCATCCAGGGGGCCATTTTTTCTTCCTCCGTTCCGGGAAGGTAACCGATATCCTCGCCCATTGGCACCGTCGCTCGAGTCATTATCACCTCGTGGTAACGTTTCTCGTCGAGCACTTGGGCTAATCCCGCGGCAAGCGCAAGCAAGGTTTTCCCCGTTCCCGCATTTCCAAGTAGGCTGACGAAGTCAACATCGGGGTCCATGAGTAAGTTCAATGCGAAATTCTGCTCCCGGTTTCTTGCATTGATGCCCCAGACTGCGTGATGCGTTGAGCGATAATTCGCACACAATTGGACGACCGCAGCGTCATCCTCAATAGAACTCACGATGCCTTCAAAGCCGCCCTCTTGGCCATCGTGTACGAGTTGATTGGTATACCATTCAGATATATGTGGTCCCGTGATACGGTAAAAGGTGCGCCCTTCCTCTTTCCATGATTCCAGCTCCTTTCCGTGAATTGTCCAAAAATCTGATGCGAGAGTCGTTTGCCCGGTATAGAGAAGGCTTAGATCGTCAAGCACCTGGTCAACTTGGTAATCTTCCGCTAAAATTCCGAGCGCCGCGGCTTTTATACGAAGATTAATATCTTTGGACACGATTACGATGGCAGCATCGCTTCTCTCGATTTGCAGGGCGAAAACAGTTTCTAGAATCGTGTTATCCGCCGTATTGCCAGGCAATGTCTGCGGTAGGTCATGGAGCAACGCCCGTGTTTGAAGGAAAAGGTGGCCGCCGGTGTAGTTCGCGTTGGCAGGGGTAGGAAGGGGGAGCCCTTGTTCGATGGTGCTGCGGGAAGCACCCTGCATTAGCTCTTCGATGAAACGGCTTGCTTGCCTAGCGTTTCGCGCGACTTCCGAATGACCGCGCTTATTGTTGTCCAGCTCCTCTAATACAATCATAGGTATGAAAAGATCGTTTTCTTGGAAGCGAAATAAAGAACTTGGATCATGTATCAAGACATTGGTATCTAAAACGTAAAGCCTTTTGCTGTTTTCTATATAGTCGCTCATGATTTGATGGCCCTGGTGTCGTTACGGTTTGCACCCCTATTTAAGTTTAGCCCCATATTCTGGTTATTGGTGTTAGCCCGCTCTTCTTACAGTATCCCGTCACCCTCGCTTGGTATTCACCTCAGAAGGGGGTGCCGAAGTGTTTCCACAGAGAATTTTGTTCGATGCCTCCCTCGACAACTGCTCGGTAATCGCTCCTGCATTACTCTACCGCCTACGTCCATGCAGGCGTCCATGCATTGCTCTCGATCACCTGCTCCCGGCGGTTTCTTCTTCACTCGTAAACGGATTCTTTTTTCCACTCATTGAGAATATCCAGTGTGAAAACAATCTCCTGGGCGATTTTTTCGCGTCCCCGTGAGAAATGCGGGTGGCGCAGGACGTGGAAATACATGGGGAGAATCTCGCGTCTCGTCCATAGCGCCCGTGGTTTTTAACCCGAATCGCGGCCTGGCCGGAATAAGATCTGCAGCTGTTCATTTAGTCTAGCGGCTACTTGGTCGATACTTTTAGGGTTGGGTGTGCGAAATCCGGGCTAGACTATGGACTACGGAAGCAGCGAAGCGGTTTTGGACCAAATCGTTAGAAGCGGTAAGGTTTAGTTCTTAAGAATGTTGTTGAAACCTGCCTCAAAGTTCTTTAAGGGCGTCCAGTACTTCGTCAACGTGGCCTTTGACTTTTACTTTGCGCCATTCACGGCGCAAGATTCCTTGCGCATCGACGAGAAACGTGCTGCGTTCAATACCGCGGACCTTTTTTCCGTACATGTTTTTCATTTTGATGACGTCAAACATTGTACACAACGACTCATCGGGGTCAGAGACGAGGTCAAACTTAAAGGCTTGTTTACGTTTAAAGTTTTCATGGCTTTTTATGTTGTCGCGAGAGACACCTAGAACAACCGTATTTCTCCGTTTAAATTTTTGATGATTAGCGCTAAAGTCCAAACCTTCTTGCGTACATCCCGGCGTGCTGTCCTTTGGATAAAAATAAAAAACCACGTTTTGACCGGCTAAGTCGGACAACGAAATCGACTTTTCTCCTGTCGCCGTGGCGGTAAAGTCAGGAACGCGCTCTCCAACAGCTATTTTTCCCACATTGCCTCCTTCGTCAATAGATTGTTTTTTCGTTACTACTCGGCGTATTTCTAGTCGTTCAAAAACGGCGTCGAAAATGCGTACGATCTTTGTGTGGTGTAGTAAAACGGAATAGGCGTAATTCGAACTGTTTTCCCGCACATGAACGTCGTGCTAAATAGTTACATTCTTGTTTTCGTTAACCTTTGACAGGTTCCATTAGGGCGTCCAAGTTGTACTCATCGCAGAATGCCATAAACTGCTCGCGCAACGACGCGATATGTAGCGCTGCCGGGATGCCGACGATGATATTGACACTAAACATAGGTGTCCCAGTGTGGGGCGCGGCGTAACAGTCTGTGCGTAAATCTTCGATATTGATATTTCGTTCGGAAAAAAATGCCGCGAGCTGATTTACGATACCGGGATGGTCTATCGAGATTACTTCGACGGCGTAAGGTAGCACATCAGGTCGCGTGGGCCGGGCGGTGGTGCGCCTAGCGATAATGGTCAAGTCATGCGCCTCTTTTAAGCTGGGTATGGAGGTTTCGAGCTTTGCGAGCGTGTTCCAATGCCCCTCAACCATAACGATAATTGCGAATTCACCCCCCAAAACCGTCATACGGCTATCCAGGATATTACACCCAGTCTCCATAATGGCTTTCGAAAATTCATTGACAATGCCCGGCCGGTCTTGACCAAGCGCGGATATCACCAGCCGATTTTGCATGTTTTAACCCTGTGCGGTGTTCTTAAATCGCTTATAATACGAGACTTTCGCCGACTAAGAAATAGTCGTTCGCCGTACCGCTGTGCGGTCACCCGGCGGCATTTCGATGGCCGGCGCTTAATGGCTGTTTTAATTGAGGGTTTTAGGTAGCGTTACGAGTACGTCGTTTTTTAATGGCGGCACTGTGACAACAGCGCCTGTTCGTAGCGTGGGCTAATTTGGAGAAAGTACAGTATGTTTCACGGGAGCATGGTGGCTTTAGTCACTCCCATGAATGACGATGAGTCGATCGATTTTGAGGCCCTTGAACGGCTGGTGGAGTTTCATGTGGAAAACCACAGTGACGCTATCGTCGTTGTTGGCACATCGGGCGAGTCCGCGACATTAAGTGAAAAAGAACATTGCGAGGCTGTTCGCCAGAGTGTGGCATTTGCTCGTGAACGCGTGCCGGTGATTGCGGGAACGGGTTCCAATTCGACACGAGAGGCCATTGAGTTAACACGTTGCGCAATGGAAGCAGGCGCCGATGCGTGTCTTTTGGTTGCGCCTTATTACACCAAACCGACCCAGGAAGGTATCTTCTTGCACTACCAGGCGATCGCAAAAGCCGTGCCCATTCCACAAATTCTGTACAATGTGCCGGGGCGGACCGTGTGCGACATTCTGCCGGAGACAGTGGCGAGGTTAGCGCAAATATCAAATATCGTGGGTATTAAAGAAGCCACGGGTGACTTAGAACGGACCCAGGCCATTCTTCAGCGCTGTGGCGAGAAGTTGGATGTGTACAGTGGTGATGATGCCACTGCGATGGAACTTATTCTGCTCGGAGCGAAAGGAGATATCTCCGTTACCGCCAATGTTGCGCCACAGGCAATGCATGATATGTGCGCGGCCGCGCTAGCAGGCGATCGCGCCAGGGCAGAGGAGATTAACAACCGCTTGATGGTGCTGCACCGTAACTTGTTCACTGAGGCTAACCCAATTCCCGTAAAATGGGCATTATTTGAAATGGGTATGATCCGCTGCGGTATCCGCTTACCTCTCACTCCCTTATCTGGTCAATACCGGGACACGATCAAACACGCTCTGAAAGAAAGCGCTGTACTCTAGAGGATCTGTATTATTTATGCTGCGAATCATGTTGCGGTCGTCGGCTGCAGTGTTTGTAATTCTAAGTTTAGTAAGCGGGTGCGGCACGATTGAAAAGAGAGAGCTCGAATACAAACAGGCTGAGCCATTACCCACGCTGGAGGTGCCCCCCGATTTACTAAGCCTAGAGACGGGAGATCAGTTGGCCACCGCGACAGCGCCGCTTGGTGGTACGGTGTCGCTTTCAGAATTAAATCGCGCTCAACCCGAGGTTGCCGAAACCCCATCGGTTCCCGTTGGGATCGCTCAAAGCGACAATGTACGGATTGGCCGCGATGCAGCCGCACGTTGGCTCATTGTGACGGGCGAGCCCGGAAAGTGGTGGGAACCCGTAAAAGAGTTTTTGAGTGGTCAGGGGGCTACGATCAAAAGGGAAAATCCGACATTGGGGTTGATAGAAACCGAGTGGCTTGAGAATCGCGGAGAGATAACAGTTCGTTCCTTCTTTAGCAAAACCTTTGACAAACTGTATTCGGCGTCGACCCGAGATCAATACGTTGTTCGCATGGAGCACGGCGCCGAACCGAGTACGACGGAGTTGCATATTGCTCATCGAGGCATGCGCCAAGTAGCGGTAGGCGAATCCCTTCGGTGGTTGCCTCGTCCGTCGGAAGCGGAACTTGAAATTGAGATGTTAAAACGGCTGGTGCTTTTTATTACCGGTGACGAGGGCCGCGCTGAAGAGCTGGCGATGGACGCGGAAGAGCCGCAATTGTTGGCTCAGCTGCAGCATGGCGAAGAGGGCGAGGTCTGGTTACAGGTGAGCATGGACTTTGCGCGGGCTTGGGGTCGTATCGGCGATGCGCTGAGTCGAATGCAAATAACGATAGAGGACTATAATCGCGCCACGGGTCACTACTTCGTAACGGGCGTTTTAGCGGAACCTAAAGAGAAAAAAGGCTTTTTTTCAAGGTTATTTCGCGGTGGTGAAGACCAGGAGCAAGAAAAGCAGTTTAGGGTTAACGTCGTGAAAGATGGCGTGCAAGCACGTATTTTTCTCTTGGATAAGGACGGGAAAATGCGGGATGACTCCAAAGCGGCGGAAGCATTTCTCGGACGTTTGGAGGAACAGTTGAACAACTAAAGTCCGTTGTCCCTTGGTCTAGCCTGCATTTGTCACAGGAACGGGTGAAGATCGCGTGGATACAGTGAGCAATGCGGGCTAGCGATGGGGCGCAACACGGTTCTTGTGTATTGAATTAGGAGGAACGATGCAGATCGGAAAAGAACTGTATTCAGGCAAGGCAAAGTCTGTTTTCGAAACGGATGATCCGGATCGCTTAATATTAAGGTTTCGTGACGATACCTCTGCCTTTGACGGTGAGAAAGTAGCGCAGTTGGCGCGCAAGGGAACCGTAAATAATAAGTTCAACGCTTTCATTATGCAGCGACTGGAGGACGCGGGGATTCCGACTCATTTCGACGAACTGCTGTCAAAAAACGAGTCCGTAGTGAAAAGGCTCGAAATGATCCCCCTTGAATGTGTGGTGCGTAACATAGCAGCCGGAAGCCTTTGCAAACGATTAGGTGTTCAAGAGGGCATGGACCTAGATCCGCCCACGTTCGAGTTCTTTCTTAAGAATGACGAACTCCACGATCCGATGATCAACGACTACCACATTCGCTCCTTTGGCTGGGCAACGGATGAGGAAGTGGCGCAAATGAAAAAACTGACCTTCGAAGCCAATGACGCGCTCAAGGCGATATTTCAAGCCGAAGGTATGTTGTTGGTGGACTATAAATTAGAGTTTGGCCGATATCATGGCCGCGTCCTGCTTGGTGATGAATTTACGCCAGACGGCTGTCGTTTGTGGGATGCCGATACCCGCAAGAAACTGGATAAGGATCGGTTTCGCCAAGGGCTGGGTGGCGTGGTGGAGGCCTACGAGGAAGTGGCGCGTCGGTTAGGCGTGGATTTGTCCGATGTTAACGCGTAGTTGTTCATCGCAATGTTGACGGGATAGAATGTCGTGCTGATATTTCGCGGTGCCGCGGCACTTTCCCCCTTTCGAGTCGAGAAGCTGTCGAAACTCGTCCGTCAATATGTGCCCAGGTTAAACGGGATTGAAACCCATTACGTTTATTTTGCTGATCTAGAACAAGCCCTTGATGAGGCACAAGCGCAACGGCTCGCGACGCTTTTAAATTCTGAAGCAGTCGATGAGACCCTTGCCTGTTCTCAACCGGATGTGTTGATTGTACCGCGGCTGGGAACGATCTCACCGTGGTCGAGTAAAGCCTCCGACATTGTACACAATTGTGGGTTGAGTACGGTGCGGCGCGTCGAACGTGGTGTGGCTTATTTCTTCGCTAAATCGGACAGCACGGCATTGACCAGCAGCGAACACACGTCGGTCGTGCCGTTAATCCACGATCGAATGACAGAGGCCGTCTTGTTTAGCCTCAATGAGGCGGAAGGGCTATTTGCGTATGCGGAGCCTGCCGCGCTGACTACGGTCGATATATTAAGCACCGGCCGCGATGCGTTAGTGTATGCCAATGGGGAACTAGGGCTGGCGCTTGCCGAAGACGAGATCGATTACTTGGCGGAAAATTTCTCTAGCCTTAAGCGAAATCCCACAGACGTAGAGCTGATGATGTTTGCCCAGGCCAACTCTGAGCATTGTCGACACAAAATTTTTAATGCCGATTGGGTAATTGACGGCAAGGCGATGGATCGCTCACTGTTTGGGATGATACGCAATACGCACGAAAAGTGCCCGCAAGGTGTTCTTTCCGCGTATAAAGATAATGCCGCCGTTACGCAAGGCCCGGTGTCGCACTGGTTCTTTCCGGATCCAAACGACAACGTGTACGGCTACCACGAAGAACCCAGTCATATTTTAATGAAGGTGGAGACCCACAACCACCCCACTGCAATTTCGCCTTTTTCCGGAGCCGCGACCGGTTCGGGAGGGGAGATCCGTGATGAAGGCGCGACGGGTCGCGGCTCGAAGCCTAAGGCGGGGCTGGTTGGATTCTCGGTGTCGAACTTGCGTATTCCGGGAGGCGAGCAGCCATGGGAAACCGACTACGGTACACCGCAGAGGATTGTCTCGGCGTTAGAGATCATGCTAGAGGCGCCTCTCGGCGCGGCGGCTTTCAACAACGAATTCGGCAGACCGAATATATGTGGTTACTTTCGAACATTTGAGGAGGAGGTGCCGGGGCCGAACGGACGGGAAATACGGGGCTATCATAAGCCCATTATGGTCGCCGGCGGTGTTGGTAATATTCGTTCGGGTGATGTGGAAAAGGGGAAGATTGCGCCTGCGGCGCAACTCATTGTGTTGGGTGGACCAGCGATGTTGATTGGGTTGGGCGGCGGTGCGGCCTCGTCAATGGCTTCCGGAGCAAGCAGCGAAGACTTGGACTTCGCATCCGTCCAACGTAGCAATCCCGAAATGCAGCGACGTTGCCAGGAAGTGATCAATCAATGTATTCAATTAGGTGAGCGCAACCCCCTCGTTTCCGTTCACGACGTCGGGGCGGGGGGGTTGTCTAATGCTTTACCCGAGTTGGTTCATGGCAGCGGTCTGGGCGGACGGTTCGAATTGAGGACCATACCCAACGATGATTTGGGGATGTCACCGATGGAAGTATGGTGTAACGAAGCTCAGGAACGTTATGTCATGGCGGTAGCACGTGACGACCTCGATCGGTTTCGCGATATTTGCGAACGTGAGCGGTGTCCGTTTGCCGTCATTGGCGAGGCTACGGCCGAAGCACAACTGATGTTGGGTGACGCTCATTTCGATAATACGCCCATTGATATTTCGATGGATGTGTTGTTAGGTAAACCGCCTAAGATGCTGCGAGACGTACGTCATAAGCTTTTTCCCAAACAAGACTTCGAAACGGCCGGCATTACGATAAGCGACGCGCTAGGAAGCGTGCTAAGACTACCCTCTGTCGCCAACAAGGGGTTTCTCGTCACCATTGGCGATCGTAGCGTCACGGGACAGGTTGCGCGCGACCAAATGGTGGGACCGTGGCAAGTTCCGGTGGCCGATGTGGCGGTGACGACCGCCGGCTTTTTGTCTCATCGTGGCGAGGCGATGGCCATGGGCGAGCGTACGCCCATCGCCGTACTCGACCACGCCTCGTCGGCGCGTATTGCCGTCGGCGAAGCCCTGACTAATATAGTCGCTGCGCGCATCGCGCGTATAGGTGATATCGTGTTGTCTGCCAATTGGATGGCGGCTGCCGGTCACGCGGGGGAGGACGCGGGTTTATTTGACGCTGTGAAAGCCGTTGGAATGGATCTGTGTCCCGCACTGGGCATTGCCGTTCCCGTTGGAAAGGACTCCATGTCCATGAAGACCGTGTGGCAGCAAAACGGTGAGGAAAAAACGGTTACTGCCCCGTTGTCGCTGATCGTCTCCGCATTTGCCCCCACTGTCGATTGCCGCAAAACGTTAACACCGCAGCTGATCACAGACCAGGGCGATACGGATCTTATTTTTCTTGATCTGGGTAAAGGCGCGAACCGGCTTGGCGGATCGGCATTGGCGCAAGTGTATAAGCAGGTTGGGCGCTATGCCCCTGACGTAGATGATCCCGGGGCATTAAAAGCCTTTTTCACTTCCATCCAAGATCTTAATGAAGACCGATTGTTGCTTGCCTATCACGATCGTTCCGACGGTGGCTTGCTTACCACATTATGTGAAATGAGCTTCGCTGGCCACACCGGTATAACAATAGATATCGACGGTCTTGGTGACGACCCGGTGGCCGCGCTTTTTAATGAGGAACTCGGTGCGGTAATTCAAGTCCGTCACAGCGAAACCGATGAGGTCTTGGAGTGGATGCGCGATGTGGGATTGGGCAAACACAGCCACGTCATTGGCACCCTCAATGACCATGACCGTATCATTGTCCGTCGAAAACACCAAGCGCTTGTTGACGAATCACGCGTCGTTCTGCAGCGAGTTTGGTCAGAGACGTCCTGGCGTATGCAAACGCTACGTGACAATCCTGTTAGTGCGCAACAAGAATACGACGCGGTGCTGGATAGCGACGACCCTGGGCTCCACGCGGTACTCACCTTCGACCCGGATGATGATATCTCCGCCCCGTACTTCAACCGAGGCGAGCGGCCCCGCGTGGCCATATTGCGCGAACAAGGGGTCAACGGTCATGTAGAAATGGCGGCGGCGTTTGAACGCGCCGGCTTCTCGAGCATTGACGTTCATATGAGCGATATCATGTCAGGGCGAGTTACGCTACGTGACTACCGGGGAATCGTTGGCTGCGGTGGATTTTCCTACGGGGACGTACTGGGTGCGGGCCAAGGCTGGGCAAAATCGATTCTCTATAATCCTCGTGCTCGCGAGGAGTTCGGCGAATTTTTTCAGCGCTCAGATAGTTTTGGGCTCGGCGTCTGTAACGGCTGCCAGATGATGGCGGGGTTGGGGGACCTCATCCCGGGGAGTGAATTGTGGCCACGCTTTGCCCGTAATATCTCCGAACAGTTCGAAGCGCGCTTTTCCATGGTAGAAGTGGTTGATTCTCCCTCTCTGTTTTTGCAGGATATGGCTGGGTCTCGATTGCCGATTACCGTGGCCCACGGCGAAGGACAAGCCACATTCGGCGGCGAGTCCGATCCGCAACGGGCCATTGAGAACAAGGTTGTGGCGTTGCGTTACGTGGACAATTACGGCGAGGTTACTGAGCGCTATCCCGCCAATCCCAACGGTTCGCCTAGAGGCATTACCGGCCTCACAACCTTCGATGGGCGCTTTACGATTATGATGCCCCATCCAGAGCGGGTATTTCGCACGGTCCAAAACTCATGGCACCCGAGCGACTGGGGGGCGGACGGTGCCTGGTTGCGATTGTTCCGCAACGCACGTAAATGGATTGGCTAGTAATCTTTCGGACTGAAAATGAATCTACTGCGGCCGCGGGAAATCGGTCCGATTAATCGATTATTCTCGTTAAATATGGCCGGGTTTTCTCCATGGAATCGATGAACTGGCCTCGATCTCCCACTTGCCTCGCGACGATCCCCTAAGGGCTCGCGAAAAAATAACTTCGTATTTTTCGCGCCCAGATTTGGGTCAGATTTGGAGAATCCGATTGAGAAAAACCGTGGCTGATTCGAGGTTTTTGCGATTGAGGATTGTTCACAGATGGCCCAAAGATGGGATGCGAAAATTATAAGTTATTTTTTCGCGAGCCCTAAGTCCGACAGATTTCTAGGTTGATCCGTGTCGCCGCATTCTGACTTGAGTATATTTTTTGCATCTCTCAATCGTGAATCGAAACCAGGCCTTCCCAGAATCGTCACCGAGACGAAGTCGGCCAACGTAGTAATAGTAAGGTCTTGAACGCCAACGAACTTTCGGTCTATCCTTAAGTTTGGATCGGCGAAGCATCAATGGAGAGTGGTTCGCATGAGTGAGACCCGACGTCAAGTTTACATCGCCAGCGCCGTGTTTATGCCGGTGTTCATGGCTTCTATTCTCGCTTGGGTCGGAGTATCACTTCGGCTGACCGTGGACAGTCCGGCTACTAGCCCCCTTGTGATGTGGGTGGGCGAAGGCGTTTTGTTGCCTGTCGAAGCGAATTCCGCCGTGGAATTAGAGGCTTATTTTGACCAGAGTGGTTACGGTTGGCTGCCATCCCCCGGTCCGACTGTGCTAGCCGTCGAGGTTGCGGCCATCCCGCCTGACCTTGGCGCCTTGAAAGACGTTCGGCGTAAAAAATCGCTATTTTTTCGCGCCTTGCTGCCTATAGTCTTATCGGAGAACAACAGCATACGCGCGCAGCGCGCACTACTTGTACAACTGCTTCATAAGGGCGAGCCATCCCTGACCAGGGAAGAGCGCACCTGGCTGGAAAAGCTGGCCCGTTGGTACCGCGTGAAGGGTGACGCTCACGACGAGCGCGTTAGCGAACAGTTGCTCGCCCGCGTGGACGAGATCCCCGCTGAATTGGTGTTGGCCCAAGCCGCCAATGAGAGCGCCTGGGGTACTTCGCGTTTCGCCCAATTGGGTAACAATTTGTTTGGAATGTGGACGTTCGATGAGACGGAGGGTATCGTTCCTGCGCAGCGCACTAAGGGTCTTCGCCACGCGGTAAAGGCTTATCCCTCGGTCCGAGATTCGGTGCGAGCGTACATGCGTAATCTTAACACCCATAGGGCTTACGAGACGCTGCGTAAATTGCGCAAACAGACTCGGGCGGCTGGCGACGCCATAAACGGAAAACAACTCGCTGGCGGGTTGTTGCGTTATTCGCAGCGTGGTCAGGCGTACGTCGATGAGCTACGTTCGATGATTCGTTCCAATAATCTCATCAAAGTCCGTTCCACGTCATTACGCACGGTTGAGAACCAAACACGCGTGTTCCTGCAGTCAGCTAGGGTTGACGGAGCCACGGGTGGCTAAACCAATAATAGCGTCCCGATTGTTTAGCGCGTGCCGTGCAATTGTAGCGACTGCGGCCGAGCGGCAGGGGTGCCATTGCCTCGGTCGTGAAAGTGGGGGGTGAATTCGATACCCAGACGACATTGACTTGGCCTTGCCCGCTGACGAAGCAGGCTAAGTTTTCCTTCTCTGCGTTTGGGGTGAGTTGGACTTCCAAACGGGGCGGCGTTGAGCTCTTTCTTACCGGATCCCAAGGCGTAACGCGTTCCACAGGCATGGGTAGACTCGCTGCCTTAATGCGGAAATTCCCTATGGCGGCATAGTTGCCCCCGACGGGAAAGCGCGGTAAGGCGCGGAAATCCGAGAACGGGCCTATGGCTCCGGATTGCTGTCCGAGTCCGACGTAACCCAGGGCTTCAACGAGGTTTGCTAACTCGGTGGAGTACTCGCCGTAGGGGTAGGCAAATAGCAACGGTGCGTGGCCTAACTCTTCGGCTAAGCGTTGCTGCGCTCTGTTGATGTCCGCGGTGACGCGCGCGCGCCACTGTGAGTGCGTCTCGTTGGCGTTTGGTCCGACCAAGTGTTCATGGCTGGCTGAATGGTTCGCGAACGTCGCGCCGTATTGCTGCATTTCGCGCATTTGTTGCCACGTGATATAGGCCGGTAGGTTCTTATCAACAGGATCTGTGTTAACGAATACGGTAAAGGGCCAGCTATAGGAACGTAACCGGGGATAGGCGCTTTCGTACACGGAGCGGTAGGCATCGTCGAAGGTGATGGCTACGGTGTATGGCGGCAACGGTTGTCTTGACTGTATGTGGGTAACGATCTCCGTTAGTGGGCGTATTGTATAGCCCGCGTCGTTAAGGAATGCCAAGTGCGTATCAAATTCTTCCAGCGTTACATTGGTGGGCGGATGTTTACTTACACCGACGTGGTGATAGGTAAAGATCACCGCATGGGTGTCGGCAATGGCGATACTGCTTGGAATTATAGCGAAGATAGCTAGCGCGATGAAATGCACAATATTATTAACGTAAAGCTATTGCGGTTGGCTGGCGATGGTGGTGTAGACATGCTAAGGGTATCGGCACTGGTGGGCGCTGGTTAACATTAACCTTTCTAAGAATATTGCTCCGTAGACGAAAACCCCGTCGCTAAGGATGTTTCGCCGCGTCGAAAATGGGTAAACACTTAAGGTGTGCTATGTTAATAGTTATGCGTCCAAATCAAGTTATCGTTAAGCGTAGAAGTCGCTTCGTATCGGTTCAAAGGGAAAAACGACATGTTGATCAAAGCGCCAAAAAACAGTGACGTGTCTTCTTCGGAGATTACCGACGAAACGCTTTTTAGGCAGCGACGCCGTTTTTTACGTACCGCCGTTAACCTCGCATTAACCTCGACCATCGCTACTCCATTATTCGTACCTGCTAGCGCTCGTGCCGGAACTAAGCTTTCCAACGTAAAGAAAAGCGCTTATACCATTGATGAAGAACTGACGCCTTTTGAAGATGTCACCCACTACAACAATTTTTATGAGTTTACGACTGAGAAGCGAGATGTCGCGGAGATGGCGCAAGGATTTCAAGCGCGGCCGTGGACTGTGGAAGTGAATGGCGAAGTGCACAAGCCTCGAACTTTCGATATCGATGATGCTATTAAGCGCTATGCTTTAGAAGAACGAATTTATCGCCTTCGTTGTGTGGAGGCGTGGTCTATGGTAATTCCCTGGGTGGGATTCCCGTTAGCGAAATTGCTCAAAGACGTTGAACCCACTGCCAATGGGAAATACGTCGAATTTACGACGTTGCATGATCCCGAGAGAATGCCGGGCCAGCGACGGAAGGTGCTGCCTTGGCCGTATGTGGAGGGTCTGCGGTTAGACGAGGCCATGCATCCGTTAACAATTCTGGCAGTGGGGTTGTACGGGGAGGTTCTTCCGCCGCAAAACGGCGCGCCATTACGCTTAGTGGTACCATGGAAATACGGGTTTAAGTGTATAAAATCCATTGTTCGGATTCGTCTCACCGAAAAACAGCCTCGGAACACGTGGCAGGTTAACAATGCCCGTGAGTACGGGTTCTACGCCAATGTGAATCCCAATGTCGATCACCCCCGCTGGAGCCAGTCCCGCGAGCGCCGTATTGGCGAGTTCTTCAAACGAAAGACGCTCATGTTCAACGGCTATGGGGAAGAGGTAGCCGGTTTATATACGGGGATGGATCTTGCCAAATTCTATTAGCAGGTGTTAGCGACGTGGCTATGAACTCTGAGCTGTGGCTGCGACGCATCGTAAAGCCCACCGTTTTTTTCGTTTCGCTGTTGCCCGCGACGCTGTTGACTTGGTATGCTTTAACCGACCAGCTCGGTGCCAATCCGATCGAAGAGATAGTTCGTACAAGCGGCGATTGGACGCTGCGTTTCTTATTGATTACGCTGGCCATAACGCCAACGCGCCGTCTGAGCGGTTTTCATTGGATTGCTCGTCTACGACGCATGATCGGCTTATTTGCCTTTTTTTACGCCTGTCTTCATTTCTTGTCTTACCTGGTGTTAGATCAGTTTTTCGCTTGGGGTGAAATTTTAAAAGATATCTTAAAACGGCCTTTCATTACCGTCGGGCTGGTCTCTTTCGTAATGTTAGTGCCGTTGGCCGTCACCTCGACCAATAAAATGATGAAACGGCTTGGCGGTAAACGGTGGCAGCGACTGCACCAATCGGTTTATATCATTGCCTGCGGCGGTGTGCTTCACTACCTATGGATGGTGAAAGCCGATATCCGCGATCCAATTATTTACGGCTCCATATTGATACTCTTATTAAGTCATCGCGCTTGGTCGAAAAGAAAAGAAGAGGCGGTGCGTAGACGGCGGGCACATTCCGCTACTATATAGAGACTGACGTTTAAACGTTTTTCGTTCGCATCTGTCCGTCTAAAAGTTATAAACTAGATCCCTGTCATGAAGATTTTGATTGCTAGGAAGGAAACGTGCGGCAAAGAATCATTGCTATAAAGAACGAAGAAATCTCACTACAGGACAAATGTAGTCTCTGTACAGGGTCAAAATGCTGTACCTATATCACCCAGCATATAACGACCCCGCGCTCAAAAGCGGATTTCGACTACTTATTATGGCAGATCTCCCACGGAAACATCAAAGTCTATAAAGACAGCGATGGTTGGTTCTTGCTCATCGAAAGTAAATGCCATCATATCCTCGCGGATGGGCAATGCGGGATTTATGAAACGCGTCCGCAAATCTGCCGAGACTACAGTAACGACTTTTGCGAATACGATGCGCCTGCGGAAGAAAGTTTCGAGCTTTATTTTAACGGCTATGACGCGTTAATGGACTATTGCCGTAAACGGTTTAAACGTTGGGATCGCTGGTTAGGCGAGCGTTGATGTCCGCCGGCATGATTTGCCGAAAATCGTATATGCCTGTGAACTCGGCGGTATTCATAGCTGCCATTTGCGATGACGGCTGTTGAATCGCCAATAGAAACTGAATGCCGAAACGACGGGCCGACCGTAATGCTACCAGGTTATCGTCAATAAGAAGCGTACGCGCGGGATCAAATGTTTCGGTTTGCCGGAGATGCCCCCAAAAAGCCGCGTCCTCTTTTGGGTGACCGAGATCGTGCGCGCAAATTAGTTTATCGAGATAGGTGTCTAAGCGGGTTTGTCTTAGTTTTAGCGCGAGGCTTTTACGATGGGCGTTAGTGACCAACACTATTCTCTTCCCGAGTTGGCGAAGCGTGTTGAGGAAATCCGTCGCGTATGGTTTGATTGTGATGAGTTCGGACAGTTCTTCTTTCAGAAGAGCAATGTCGAGATTCAATACGCGGGTCCAATAATCAACACAATACCAATCCAACGTACCTTCGCTTTGACGGAAACGGGGAGTCAAGACGCGTTTTGCCGTTAGAATATCTAAACCCCGGCTTTGCGCGTACCGTTGCGGTACGTGTTCTCTCCAGAAGTATGTGTCAAAATGTAGATCCAATAGCGTACCGTCCATATCGAGGAGTACGGTGTCTATGCTGTCCCAGTCGATGGTAATCGGTTCCTCGTTCATGGTAATGTCTAGCGGGTTATACGGATTTAACGTGATGATGCAACGAGACGGTAGTGTGAATCCGAATTATGCGTGAAAAACTGCAAATTCTAAAGACCCAGACGACGGTGAGGGTAGACTTTTAATGGAACAATCAGGCCTCCGTTCAATGATCAAACCCGTCTGTGGTATTGCCGAAAAAGCGAGTCGTACTATTTTAGACGTCTATCTCGGTAAATTTACCATTACGCAGAAAAAAGATTTTTCTCCCGTGACGGAAGCAGATTTAGCGGCTCACGATATCATTGCCGATGGTCTTGCCGAGCTCGACTCGGCTATTCCACTATTGTCGGAAGAAGATGCATCCGTTTCCTTCGCCCAACGGCAAGCTTGGGATTATTATTGGCTAGTAGATCCCCTTGACGGGACGCGAGAGTTCATTAAGAAAAATGGCGAATTTACGATAAATATTGCGCTCATACATGAACAGCGGGCAGTATTAGGCGTGATCTACGTGCCCGTTACCGGGGTCGAATACTACGCGTATTGGGGCGGTGGGGCGTTCAAGACGGCGCCCAACGAGGCTCCGCAAGCGATAAAATCCCGCCAATGGGATGGAAAGCATATCACCGTCGCCGGAAGCCGCTCACACCGCACCGAAAAATTTAAAGCATTCCTTGAAGGGTTTTATAGTTATGAGGTGCTTAGCCTTGGAAGTTCATTAAAGTCGTGCGTGGTGGCCGAGGGGAGAGCGGATGTCTATGCGCGTTTCGGACCAACCTCTGAGTGGGATACAGCCGCCGCTCAATGCATTATCGAAGAGGCTGGGGGCCGCATTATCGGGCTAGACCAACAGCCGCTTCTCTACAACACAAAAGACTCGTTACTCAACCCACCTTTTCTAGCCGTAGGCGACGCTCGTCACGATTGGGCCAGCTACGTGCCGGATTAGTCTATGCTCGGGCGTAGCATTAGGCCCAAATTCTTCTAACGAGCCGCCTCTACGCGCACCCTCGTCGAGTTGTCAACGCTACGTCAACTATGATTCAACGACAGGTTTTTCAACCGCGTTGCAGGCGAAAGTGCTAGTGTGAAATGTGGGCTAGTTATAACACTTCCATTTCCGAGTTCGGTACGTCCGTAGGCTATAAGTGACGAGGAGTAATACGAACGTGAGCGCGCCTATCGTTCCACCGCCCTCTCCACGCACGATCTTAAAGCGCGAAACGCCCACTTCGCTGCTGTTTCCTGCTTCGTCAATGGACATAAACCTCAATTCCGTATCAATTAATATCGCTACTGGTTCCGTGTACAGTTTGCTTGTCCCTGAAGGTTCATAAGTGACGATGTTTCGGGTGCTGTCGAAGAGTTCTTGAAACGCTGGTGTGCTGCCATCGGTGGTGTAGAATACCTCAGCGCAGCCGGATACGGCGCTGTCGCTCAGATCCCCATCATTACATATTAACGGTGCAACCTGTGTGACGGGGTATGTTCCGTCCCTTAGTTGACCGCTGATGGTCGGGTCGGCGTAATCGAAAATATAAGTGTCTGTGACGGTATCGCTGCGTGTCCCTTCGTCGTCTTCAACGTAGAACGACAAGGTCGTCGTGGTGTCGAGCGTGAAAGGAACTGTGTATGTTGTCCACGTTGCTTCGTCTAGGTTTTCATCCGCCGTAAAAAATTTATTGTCGCAACGCGTATTAGAGTTATCTTTACAACGCAGCTCGATGGTTTGTGCGACGTTAAAGGGGCGCCCAAGGGGGTCCGCGCTCCCGTCCGGCGATTGAAACGCATAGACGGCTAATGATGGGTTGCTTCTCTGATGAATACGCTTGAATTGCCCACCGATGTATATGGTAAGGCCATTGTTTACGATCGCATTGCCACCGCTAATGGGTTTGTCCGGATCTGGCGCCCAAACTGTCGCATTATTGGTACTAACTGTCGTGCGAAGAGAGGCCAAATGGGCTCGTGCCTGTCCGCCTATATTCAGAAAACTCCCGGCGGCGAATACAAGATTGTCGTGATTTGTGACCAACAGGGATTCAACCGTGTTATCGGCGACAGGATTCCAGTCCGTCACCGTCGGCGTTGCCGTATTAACTGCTGCAAGGTTGGATCGTGCGGTGCTTTCAACGCGAGCGAAGCTCCCGCCCAGATAGAGCTGTCGCTCATCGCTGGTCAAGTCAATGGCTTCTACTACACCATCGTTATCGTCGACACTTGGTGCCCACTCGGTTGCCTTGGCATCGGCAGTATTCAGCGCGGCAATGCGATTGCGGGGTTGCCCGCCTATACTAGTGAATGCGCCGCCGGCATAGAGCGTGTTATTGTCTTCGGTTAAGTGTAATGCGTTAACAGAATTCGTGCTGTTGGCGGGCCAGTTCAGGAAATACTCCGTGGCGCTAGACATGGTGTCTAATGCGGCGATATAGCCGGTGAAATCGCCGCCGATATATAAGATGTCATTGGGGATACCCTCGTGGGCTTCCACCCAATTGTCGCCGCCATCGGTAGATTTGAAAATCAGACTCAATGACGTTCCCGCGTAGACCGTGCTTGAATTAGTGGGATCGACGGCAAGCGAATAGACAATGGGGTTCTCGACTCCGGTGTTGGCATCGGTCCAGCGGATGCCGTCGTCATCGCCATCTTCGTCGGTATCGCCAACGCCAATGTCATCGACTTTGAAAATGCCTTGGCCCAGCGTGCTTGCGTAGAGCCTTTGGGTATTGTTAGGGTCTATGGCCAGTTTTACGACGGTGGCATTAGGTAAACCGCTGCGCGCGCGGATCCAATCTTCTCCGGCATTCGTGCTCTTGTGAACAGATGTTCCGTTGGCGACGTAGATGGTGGAGTTGTTGGCTTCTGAGTCGTCGTCCGAGTCGCTCTCGACGATGTCCGTGCTAACCACGACATCGTTGACGGTCGTCTCTTCTAGGCCGTCCGATCTGTCGGAATAATCTTCCCCTCCGTTCTCGCTGACGAACAGCCCATTGGAGGTGCCGGCATACAAAATGTCCTTGTTGTTGGGGTCTACGGCAACGCTTAACACATTGGCCACGGCTTTAAGCGACCAACTGCTTCCACCGTCTTCGCTTTTGTAAATACCGCCCTCTGTTTCTGAGAATGACTCCGTGCCGGCGAAAATTAGGCTAGAGTCCGCAGCCATGGCAAGAGTCCTTGCATTTAGATGGGTTAATCCATTGTTTGCGGCAGTCCAATTTTCTCCGCGGTTCGTGCTTTTGAAGATGCCACCTTCCCAGGTCGCCACATATAACGTGGAGGGCGTATTGGGGTCAATCAGGATATCGAAGATGAGTTGGCTTGCCAGCCCCTCGTTGGCGGTTGCCCAACCTGTGCCGCCGTCCGTACTTTTGTATAAACCCGATTCCGTGCCAGCGTAAACGATATTGCTGTTTCCCGGTTCTACGGCAACCGCACGGACCGGCACGCCAAGATTTGCGAGGGCCATGGTCTTGACGCTAGAACCTTCATTACCTTCGACAACAGGATTCCAGGTGGTCAGTGAGGCGTCGACGGTGTTTAGCTTGGCAACCCGACTGCGTGTATTACCGTCGATCTCGGTAAAATCTCCTCCGATGTAAAGACTGGTGCCATCGCTCGAGAGGGCCATGACCTCAACGGTAGTATTGTCGGCAATATTTGGGTCCCAGCTTCGAGCGATACCGTTCGAGGCGCTAAGCGCCGCAATATTGGTTTGAGAGCGACCTCCAACAGAGAAAAACTCACCACCTATGAATAAAGTTGAACCGTTAACGGATAACTCGATGACATGGACAGGCTGGTCAGCGCTCGATGTCCAGCCACTAGGGTTGGGTGACGACGTGGGGAAAGCCGTTGTGTAACGATGGTCAACTGTCACCTCAGTTTCATCCGCTCTCACGGTCGTCACGCTAGTGAATTCACCGCCTACGTATACTCGATTTAAAGATTGATTATCCCGAGCATCATCAATGAACAGTGTAGAAACAGCGCCGTTGCCGTTTAACACGGGGAGCCAATCGGCATCGATGTTGTTGGTATTGGTTCCCGTATCGAGACGGGCGAGGAAGCTTTGATCGGTGGCACCTATCGTTGTGAAATGACCGCCGGCATACAGCACATTGGCGAGGAAATTTAATTTTATGACATTGACTTCGCCATTAACGTTAGGATCCCAACCGGTGGTCGTGCCGTCGCTGGTGTTCAGCGCCGCGATATTATTGCGAGTTTCGCCGCCGATGTTGGTAAATGTGCCGGCGGTATAAAGAATGTTGTTGGCATCATCCAAGGCGAAACCGTTGACCCAACCACCGGTATTTGTTGACACCGTGGCGGGGTCCCAGGTATCAAGCCGGTTATTGCTCCCCGTATCCAACGCAACGACCCCTACGACATTAGTTTCGCCGTTTACCGAGCTAAAGCTGCCCCCTACATAAAGCGTTTTGCCATCGTCACTGAGTGTCAGCGCATTTACACTATTGTTGTCAATGCTCGGGTTCCACGAGGTCACGCTCGCTGTAGTAACGGTGTCGGTGGGAAGTTGTATGGCCGCCACGCGGTTTCGCGTCTGGTCATCGCCGATCCGGGTAAAGTCCCCTCCTACATATAACGTTTGCCCATCACTGGAAAGCGCCAGTGCTCGGACCGTACCGTTCGGTGAGGGGTCGAAGTTAGGATCAACCTCTTTTGATTCCGTAATGTGAACCAGGTTGGAGCGCGCTTGGTCGCCCACGGTGATAAAATTTCCGCCAACGTACCAGCCGCCGTTTCCATCATCGATTGCCGTAAGCACCCTACTGCCTTCGCCGCCCGAAATACGGGGATCGTCGCGGTTGGGCGCACCGCTACTCGTGCTGACGCCTACGCCATGTCCCGTATTGGCGCCGACGAAATCAAAGTCGCCCGCGATATAAACGGTCGTGCCGTCGTGAGCGATACTATTGACCGTGCCGTCTGTAACCCAAAATCGGGATTGCGGTTCCGTGGCCGCGTTGGCTACAAGAGCGAACAAAAGAGCGGCAGTGAACGTTGCGATCGTTAAGTAGGTTTTTAGAGCACACCGAAACGACGGAAGGGAACAAAAAAGCATATGCATACAACAACTAACAGTACATTAAAGTAAAAAGGGGAGGGCCGAGGTTGCTGGATTGAATCTCGTTACACCCTGCGTATATTTTCATTTTACGACAAAAGGCGTCCCCGCTGCTGGAAAACGCATAGTCCATTGATTTATACCCATCATAGATATATTCGGCTTACGGTCGTTTATCGTAAGGGCCATTTTTACGCTAACTTTTATGTATTCCCGTTGAATCATAAGCGTTTTTTTGTTAAACTTCGCGCACCTATAACTAAAAACGTCCTTCCTTAGGGTCGCGGCAACCGTACTTCACATATTTTAGGTGTCTGGGCGCTCGCCTGGCTAAGCTTTCGCGTCCTGCTCACGCCCCTTGCCTGCATCCATATAGGCAAGGCGCAAAAACGTTGGAATATCACTAACTTTCAAGGTGTTGAAATGCTACCGCGCGCTCGATTGTCGTTCCCGACGCAATTCTACCTCCTGCGTCCCTGCAGTCGTGCTTTCGCGCCTTACGTACGCGCGCCATGTGGGCAACGCCGCCAGGTGAGATGGGCCGGCGTCAAAAATGTGAAGTATTGTTGAGGCGAACCCTTAGTACAAAGTCGTTCTAAATTCCCGAGGTTTTTTATGTTTTATCTGTCTCCCAAACAGGTGGGAGGGCTAAAAGACGACGTCCTCTCTGGCCTGACTGTGGCGTTGGCACTGGTACCGGAAGCGGTCGCGTTTGCTTTTGTAGCGGGTGTGCAACCCCTTGTCGGCTTGTACGCCGCGTTTCTTGTAGGGTTGATCACAGCCTCTATTGGCGGTCGTCCTGGGATGATTTCGGGCGCTACCGGCGCGCTGGCTGTGGTAATGGTGGATCTCGTCGCGCGCCACGGGGTTGAGTATTTGTTTGCCGCCGTGGTGTTGATGGGGATAATCCAGATTTCGGCAGGGTTATTGCGCCTCGGGAAATTCATCCGTATGGTTCCCTACCCCGTGATGCTTGGGTTCGTGAACGGTCTTGCCATCGTTATTTTCCTTTCCCAATTACAGCATTTCCAATTTACGGGCGAGGATGGCCAGAGTCATTGGATGAGTGGTTCCGCGCTGTGGGTTCTGTTAGGGTTGGTGGGGCTGACCATGGCCATTATCCATTTTCTACCCCGACTCACTCGCGCGATCCCGGCTTCCCTGGTCGCCATAATCGTCATTACCGCCATGGTACTGGTGTTTGACATGGACGTGAAAACCGTGGGCGATTTAGCGTCCATCGCTGGTGGTTTCCCTGAATTCAGCATTCCAGGGGTTCCGTTCACATGGGAGACGTTATGGATCATTTTGCCCTATTCGGTAATCCTTGCGTTAATCGGGCTGATTGAATCCTTGCTGACCATGACGCTCATTGATGAAATTACCAGTACCCGCGGTCGCGGCAACAAAGAATGTGTCGGGCAAGGCGTGGCAAACACGGTAACAGGTTTCTTCGGCGGCATGGGTGGCTGCGCGATGATTGGCCAGAGTATGATCAATGTGAACTCCGGTGGCCGAGGTCGCGCCTCGGGTATCACGGCCGCGCTGTGCTTGTTGGGGTTTATTCTATTCGCCGCCGATCTAATCGAGATGATTCCTCTGGCCGCATTGATTGGCGTGATGTTTATTGTTGTTTTGGGGACTTTTGAGTGGTCTAGCTTTCGTATCCTAGGGAAAGTGCCACGCGCGGACGCGTTCGTTTTGGTGTTAGTATCCGCCGTAACGGTCGCTACGGACTTGGCGATTGCCGTTGTAGTGGGCGTAATCGTGTCCGCGCTGGTGTTTGCTTGGGACCACGCTAAAAGAATCTATGTGGACGCGCATATCGATGAGAAGACGGGCAGTAAAGTCTACGTGCTAAATGGTCCGTTGTTCTTCGGCTCCGTGCATAATTTCAAGAATTTGTTCGATCCACAAAACGACCCGGATGATGTGGTTATCGATTTCTTACACTCGCGGGTGTATGACCACTCAGGTTTAGAAGCCATTGATGCGCTGGCCGAACGCTACTTAGGGCTAGGGAAGAAACTTCACCTCCGTCATGTGAGCGCGGAATGCCGTTTGCTGCTTGCCAAGGCCGGAAACTTAGTGGAAGTGAACGTTATCGAAGACCCAAGATATCGCGTCGCCACGGACCAACTTGGTTAGGTCTGCGTTTACCAATGACGATGGTAATCCTATCTAATGTCTACTGCTATGATGCCGGCAGAACATATTTTATGCGGAGCACACCCAAAAAGAGACCCGCCGGAGCGGGTCAAATGAAGGGAGAGTAACGCAATGAAAGTGTTGGTTTACGTGTCGAGTTATCTCGGCGTTCGCCGCCGTTTCATAGGGAGCGGTGTTTTCGATACCGGAACTCTCGCCAAGATGTTTTGCTCTCGTACTCCGCTAACCGTCAGGTGTATGAGAGCTATCGAAAGTATTACGAGCAATAACGCGTCGGCTCCCGCCACCGCATAAGCCGTTAGAGCGCCCAAAATGCCCAGTATTGTAGCGGTTATTTTCCCATGTATACCGGTATATTTCGTCATAGAAAGTCCTTTCGCCCCTATTTTCTGTACATAAAGTTGGACAATGCAATCTCAGATAGTTCCTCTAGCACGCATTTCTCATTAGGACGAGCGATGGCGACCGGACCTGATGAGCACTGCCGGCAAGTGCGTTTTGGCATCGTTGGGTCACCAGCCCCAGCCAGCGTAGAGGCCCGTTTATTCAAATTCTACATTAGCGACCTGAGGTGATAACGTCTAGATTAATTTATGATAATAATGATTTACTGGGGCGGTCGATGATCGAGTACTCAGTAAAGCTCGTGTTGTGCACCAGTAGTGGTGGTGAGGTCGAGGAAGATCTCGTAAGTTCAAGGGGTGCGAACCGAAAACGACGAACGCCAACTTTATATAGGGTTGAGGGGGTCGCATGGGTTACGACCGTGGAATAGACCGTGTTGCCAATCGATCGGCGGTTAGTAAAGGGGATTGCGCGTTTCGCTAACTTCCTGGAATACCTCGATAATTTAATTGCCGTAGGGTAAACTAACGAATCCGTTTGTGTTTTTTAAAGGGCGGGCGTGGTTGTTTCGCGTAGCGTCGTAGGAACATAGACCAGGAAACGCGTTAACTTTTTTTTTAATATTCAGTTCCTTTGGCGAACGTTTTTCGGGAATCGACGGGCTATGCGCTCGAAGGGCGTTGTCGTAAAAACACTCTACCTAGTACGGTGCGGGAACATGACGGGTCGGGAGATCTTTCCCGTAGGGTATACACCCGTACTAACGCTGTGATTGCATGGAGGCGCAAAGCACAAGCTCTAGATTTCGCAGCGGTTCAAATAATACCCTCTCATCCTATGGGGGAAGCTAAGATTTTTTGATTACACTAGGAGACCAATATCTTGCGCTATGCATCCGCCCTGAAGAAGCCACGGATTCACGAGGTGGATTTAACTTGGCGCGTTTAGGGCCGCAGAAAACAATAATTATCCAAAGATGGCGCCGGATTTTTGCTCAGATTCAAGGCACGGCAAGTGGCGCATATTGAAATATACCCGTGGCGTTTGAGATTTAGGTGTTAAGAGTGCGTCATATTCATTTCGTGGCAAGGCGAAATGACGAGTAATAGCCGGACTATTGCGAGGAGTTTCAACGCAG
>CALZJI010000307.1 GCA_945787615.1 uncultured Chromatiaceae bacterium
TATCCAAATATTGCGCCGGATTTTTGCTCAGATTCAAGGCGCGGCAAGTGGCGCATATTGAAATATGCAACACTTGCCGTAACGCAGAAGCTGAGCAAAAAGACAAGCAAGGTTGGATAATTATTTTTTTCCGTGGCCCTTAAGTAGATACTCCTCTTTTTAATGTAAGCCGGCTAGAGGCACGCAGCGACAATGGCGGCCAATGTTGTCTACTCCTGCAAACTGTGTGGTTGCGGCTACCCCTGCCCAACCGTGCCGTTACCTACAGTGGCTTAGGGCTCGCGTAATAATTAATTCACATTTTGGGCGTTGAGGCGCTCGCGTGGCAAGGCGTAAAAACGCCGGAATATAAATATCTTTCAAGTTTTTGCAACGCAGCCAGGCGAGATGGATCGACGTCCAAAATGTGAATTAATTTTGACGCGCGCCCTTAGGGCGTCTCAAGCGCAGCGGCTCCTTCAAGCCCTACTGGGCCCATCTACTGTGTTCTAATATTCCATAGTTGTGAGCTATTACTTGAGGCGTACCTCACCTAGCCTTGTGCGGTCAATTCAGGGGCAAGCTTGCTCGCGATGTAGGGTGTTTCGCTTTACCATCGCTTACATAAAACCTTCCTTATCAAGGTTTAAAAATAAGGGTCCAGCGGGTCGGCCGCCACGCCGCTTTAGCACATGCACGATTATGCCGCCGGGGGCCGCTTCCAAACGCAACCGTATGGTCGCATATGAGGTGGGCGTGGCTGTGCTTTCAGCGCGAAATAAAATGCCCACGGCATTACCCGCTTCAGCCGCCAATTGCAGACGGCGCTGGGTAGGGAAATCGCCGGCTGTGGGCCAGGCTAACACGGCGCCACAGGTGCCCGAACGTAAGGCTTGTTCCACAGCCCATAGCCCGTCGTTACGGGCCTTAGGATGAATCAATAGCACACGAGACAAATTGATGCCGCATGCCGCTAAGGCGGGGGCGTAAGGTATATAAGGTGGTGCAACCCAGGCCAACCAACATCCTTCATGGCTAAGGCGGGCTAGAGCCGGCATAAAAAGGCGTAATTCGCCAATACCTTCATGGGGGAGTAGAATTTCCGTTAGCGCCCCATTGGACCAGCCCCCTCCAGGCAGATGAGCGTCCAAGGCCGCAAAACCAGTGGGTATGGCTGGATTGTCATCCGCAAGTTGCTGGCTAGCGCGCCAGATATCGGTGCGCTGTAGCAGCTCATGCAGATTGTTGCTCATAGCGGTGCGCCGCGACGGATTACACCGACGCCTATGCCCTCAATGACCAGGTCTTGCTCCCGCAAGTCCACAACGATGGGTTCAAAATCAGGGTTCTCTGGCAGCAGCCAAATCTGGTGTTTCCACTTACGCTTGAAACGTTTCACGGTGACTTCATCATTTACGCGAGCCACCACGACTTGGCCGTTCTGAGCTTGTTTGGTGCGATGCACGGCAAGCAAGTCGTCGTCTAAAATACCCGCATCACACATACTCATCCCGCGAACTCGTAATAAGTAGTGGGCGCGGGGTTTAAAAAGGCGGGAGTCCACCTCAAAATGGGCATCAATGTTTTCTTCCGCTAAAATGGGATTGCCCGCTGCGACGTGGCCTACTACGGGTAGCCCTGATTCGCCGGTAAGACGAAGTCCCCGGGAGGTGCCCGGTATGATTTCAATGGCACCTTTACGCTCCAACGCTTTAAGGTGGTCTTCAGCGGCATTAACGGAACGGAATCCCAAAATGTCGGCGATCTCCGCGCGGGTGGGAGGAAAGCCTGTTTCATCAATGTGGTCCCGAATCAGTTGTAAGATTTCTGCTTGTCGTGCTGTGAGTTCTTGCATGAAGTTTCTTCACCTCTTAAAATTTTAAATATCTATGCTGAAATTATATACAGCAAGCGGTATTTGGCAAGAGTGGGAATGAAAAAAATATCCTCTAAACCTGTAATATCCTATTAACTTTATGAAATTACTTGTAATTTTAATTGTGCTTGTTCGAGCCTATTCTTTATTCCATACGGACCCCGATTTATTTTAGAGAGTTTGTCCGACTATAAAGTTCTGTTATTGAGTTCATCCACTACGTGTGTATTATTCCAGGTCGTAATTGCCTGAAGACAGTGTTGGAAAGAACAGTCGTTAAATTAATCCGCATTATATTTACACTTTATAATAACCTGAAAAAATAAGCAGAATTGTTTGTTTTGTTGGTGATTAAAAAATCAGTTACGGATCGGGTCTTTGTGAGCCCACATACCTCACCAGTACGGGCGATGACGGCTCTCGGCTCCTCGGTAATCGCATCCTGCGTCGCCTATATGGACGTAGGCAAGGGGCGAAAGGATTTGATTTCACAGAGCGTTATCTGAGCGAGAGGAATACCAGGGCGTCTTTCCGAGCGAAGAAAAATTCGCCCGGAGCGAATTTTCCCACAAGCCCGGAAGGGGTGAGGTGCACAACTCCATGGACGACGCACAGGGATGTGCGAGTGTCACGAGAGGGCAGGAGCCCGAAGTGACCGCAGGACGACTGCATGGACGCAGGAGTTAGAGTAAAGCTACCGCGTCCTCGGCAACTGCGTCCTGCGTTGCCCTACCACCTACGTCCATGTAGGCGTCTACGCGATCTTCGCGCGGATTGGTGAGGGATCCGGGCTAGCCACAAAACACATACAAAAAGTACCTAAAATATCCGATACGCATTCGCGCGAGAAGCCGATCAAGTGAGGCCGAAGCGGAATTAATTAAGGAGCACGTGCGAATCTACGGGAGCAAAGAGTCGTAACCAGCCATTTGAACCCGGCTTCGGGACGCTGCGTGCACAAAGATATTGGATTTGTCCACGAACAACAGCCTGCCGAAGTCAAAGTCGAAACGTTTCCGTTTATAAAATATGGAACCATCGATGCCGAGATCATCAACGTGTCGAATGACGCAGTCACCGGTGGCGGCGGCTATGATACGTTGGTCGGCGGGGCCGGCGCCGATTATCTGGAGGGTATTCGGGCAATGTTACGGCGTAGGCGTTAGTCGGTGGAATAGCTTCGCCAAATGGACACGAACTTAGGGCCCGCGAAAAAATAACTTACGATTTTCGCATCCCATCTTCGGGCCATCTTTGAACAATCCTCAATCGCAAAATCCTCGAATTAGCCGGGCTAGTCCTGCGCTCTTGCTCAATCGGATTGTCCACATCTGACCCCGATCTGGGCGCGAAAAATACGAAGTTATTTATTCGCGAGCCCTTAGGGCCGGAAACAAATAATCATCCAATCTTGCGTGTCTTTTGGCCCAGCTTCTGCGTTGCGGCAAGGGTTACATAAAGCGATTATGCGCCCCTTGCCGCGCCTTGAATCTGAGCCAAAATCTGGCACAATATTTGGACAATTATTTATTTCCGCGGCCCTTAGCAACAGGTAAAGCCAACTGAGAATCCGTTACTCGCTGCTTTTGTAGCAAGCTTGCCTGCGAAGGGCGCTATCGATAGAGCAGCTATCGCGAGTCTGTTCGCTTCTACCTCCAGTGCTTTCTGTTGCGCGTTGCCGCGAAATTCAATACTGCGTTGCAGGGTCTGTTAAGCAGACGCATGTTGTGACCGATTCGCCCGCGTTGAAACGCCACGCGGTTTCGTAATATTGCCATCGCGTGAGATCTGCTTTATCCATGGGTTCAATGAGTAGGGTCCGACATACTGGGTTGTTCGTTTCGGCTAGTACTTCGTTGTCGTCCAGGTCGAAATGTTGATGTAGCAACGTTAGTCCAAATTTGTCTAGGCGCTTGTATTTCTTCAACACCTCTACAATTTCTTCGATGCATGCGTTATCGTCATCTGACATACACGGTATTTCGTACCCGCCGCCTGTGTTTTTGAGTCTTGTCACTAAAGAGTTTATTGCCATCCCCCGCTCCCTGTTGATCAAGAAGTTAGCGCCGTCTCCGCGATCTAAGACGAACCGTATATTCAGCGTATAGCCGTCAAACACCAGGCAGTGTAGCAGAAATAGAAGTCGGTACGGAAGAGTGGGAACGTTGCGTTAAGCCTCAGCAAATGGGTCGGGTAAATATACCTATCGCGAACAGGATTCTCCAAAAATCGCGACGACCAACGAAAGTGGCCGTGGTGCGCGGCCTCGTCATCCCGTGGCTGGGTTGTGTAAGCTTGAGCGATTCATAATATTGTTAGTGGAAACAAAGGACAAGCGAGGACGGTCGCCTCTGGTGAGACATGCGGTCTAGGGTAGGGCAACGACTCGCTGTGCTTGGTTGGTCTTCAGGAAATCGAGGAACGCTGGGCCTGGTAGCGGTTTGCTGAAAAGATAGCCCTGTATTTCATCGCATTTCCTATCCAACAAGAACTTTCGCTGGGCCTCGAGTTCAACCCCCTCGGCGATGACCTTCAGATGCAGCTTATGCGCCATCGCCAAAATAGCTTCAATGATAGCGGCGTCTTCCTTGTCGGTGGTAATGTCGCGCACGAAAGAACGATCAATTTTAAGCGTATGAATAGGAAATCGCTTTAACGAACTTAAGGATGAATAGCCGGTACCAAAATCATCGATCGCTAACTGTATGTCCATCGCGTGGAGGTTTGCCATAATGTTTTCGGCGTTGTCCGCGTTTTGCATCACAATGTTTTCTGTAAGCTCTATTTCGAGTAGGCGAGGGGAGAGTTCCGTATCTCTAAGTACATTCTCGATCGTTGTTAACAATGCGTCACTTCGGAATTGCCGATCGGAGAGGTTTACGGCAATACGCAGCGGGTCAAAGCCGGCTTTTAACCAACCGATAGCTTCGACGCATGCGGTACGCAAGACCCACTCGCCTATCGGTACGATGAGCCCTGTTTCTTCTGCCAACGGTAAGAACTCAGCTGGCGATACAAGCCCTAGTTCAGGGTGTTCCCAGCGAATAAGTGCTTCGGCGCCGGTAACACGGCCTGTGCGTGCATCCACTTGAGATTGGAAGTAGACTTGAAACTCTTGGTTTTCTAATGCGCGCCGCAGCGCGCTTTCCAAACGTAGCCTATCGGTTGCGCGGGCGTCCAGATCGGCGGAGTAAAGGTGGTAGCGGTTCTTGCCTAGTTCTTTCGCCCGATACATGGCCGTATCCGCGTGCTTTAACAATGTCTGCGCCGTGTCGGCATCTGCTGGGAAGAGGCTAATGCCGATACTCGCCGTGACATATACTTCTTGGTTTTCCAGAACCATTGGCTCAGTGGCTGTTTCGATAATGGTTTGCGCTATGAGGCAGGCGTCGTGAGGTTCAGCCATATCATTGAGGAGCACTACAAACTCATCGCCGCCGAGGCGGCCGACCGTATCGCCGTTGCGTATACACGCGGTTAGCCGTTCAGCAATGATCTTTAGTAGGGTATCGCCGGCATTATGACCCAGACTGTCGTTAATAATTTTGAATCGGTCCAGATCGCAAAACAACACGGCAACGTTGCGCTTGCGCCAGGGAGCACGGGTAAGCGTTTGTCTTAAACGATCCATGAATAGCGCGCGGTTCGGTAGACCGGTGAGAGCATCGTAGTTTGCCATGTAGTTTAGCCGTTCTTCGGCCAATTTCCGTGCAGTTATATCGCGAAAGTACACCGAAACACCGTCTTGAGCGGAGTAGGTACGAACTTCGACCCATTTATTCAGTGCCTCGAATTGACCGTCTATCGAGGTGGCTTGCTTGGTTGTCATGGCGTCCTGTAATGCTGATTTGAACCAAGGTGGTAGGTCGTCCAGGTGCTCCCAAAGATTTTCCCCGAGTAGCGCGTTGCGGTCGGCCTGCAGGAGATTTTCGGCTTGTTGGTTGAGATAGGTCACCTGCCAGTTGCCGTCGACCGCAAAAAACGCATCATTGATACTTTCGAGAATATCCACGATCTTTTCTCGCGATTCCTCCAAAGCGGCTTGGATGCGTAGGCGCTCGGTAATGTCTTGGGCAAGTAACACAATACCCACGTCGTTTTGAGCATTGTCGCGTAAACGGGTTGCCGATATCTCTACCGGAATCTTCTCCCCATTCTTTGAGATAAAACTTGCTTGATAGTCATATAAGGCACCGGACAGACCTATATCGAAAACTAAGGGATCGTCGACGATGCCGGTCAATGCCATACCTTCGATGTCCGTTCTTTTAGATTCCAACATATCGGCGGCGGGTTGGTTGGCGCGCACCACAATGCCTTCCTTGTCGACGACAAGCAGCGCATCGGCCATGGAGCTCAGTACATTTTCAACGTAGTTTTTTGACACGGTGGTTTTGCTTAAGGCATCACTCATGTCGTTGAATGCGTGAGCCAATACGCCAATTTCGTCTTTAGTGCTAATGGTCACCCGGGTCTCGAGCTGGCCGTGCCCGATGGCGACGGCCGCATCACGCAGCATGACGATGGGCCGCGATAATTGACGCGCGATGACCAGGCCGAGCACGATTGCGCTAAGTATAGCTAAAGTGCTCGTACCAACAATGGTCATGAAGGCGTTGTCAACCGTATGAGCTATCTCCTTTTCACTTTCGGCAAGTTCATCGCGTTCACCTTCCAGCGCTTGCTCCGTAGCGTTAATAAATGTCTCTTCCGCCGCCTCCAGGCGTTCCTTAATCTTCATCACCTCGTGACGCGCTTCATTGTTTGCGATCACCGCAGTAAACATACGACCAATATCAACAAGCTGCTGACCTGTGTTGTTTATCGCTTCAACGTGATCAAGTTCGTCGATGAATCTCTCCTTAACGATTGCTTCGTAGTCTCGCAGGGCCTCGATAAAGGGCTCGATGGCTTCCTCTTCAAGCTCCTCTATTTCTTCGATTATTTGGGTTTCCACGGCGTCGAGGTCGCGGGCCTCGTTGTGTTTCCCGCCCGTCTCCACCTCTTGCTCTATCTGCTCTGCGGCTTCGGCCGCTAGCGGGAGTCCATGTTCATGGTGAAGGGAGACCTCGTGCATAAAACCCAGTTCGTTGATAGACATCACAATGCGAAGCCCATAGAAGCGCACGTTCTCGATGGCTTCAGCTGTCGGGATTGCGTCTTGCACCACTTCGACGTACTCGTTGTGGGTTTCGTTGATAGACAAGAATCCGACGGTGCCCACAAGGCCGATGAGCAAGGCCGCTGCACAGTAATTAAAAATGAGTTTCGTACGAATCTGCATCGAGAGGATTGCCCGTTTAACCTAGGCTGCTGTTTTCAGGTTCTTTTCTGCCTTGTCTTAGATATCAACCTCTGCTTGTACGCCCGAGCGAGGTTCAATGGTATAGCGGCTTATTACGCGGGGGGTTTAATCTCGGTTTCGCGCAGGGTATTCGAAAGAAACACTCAGTTCTATGGCCGTTGTATCCCGCGTGGAAGGTAATACACGTCTTAAGGGTGCTAAGCGCGCACGTTGAGGCAGCGCTCACACTTTGGTCAGGATTTTTTGCCCTAGCAACAGTTCTACGGTGTAGCGCACTCCAAATCCTGTAATATTCGATGGAATATGGGCCAGTCCGCCTTTGTGGTTGCCGGCGGACAAGTCGAGATGCAGCCACGCTATGTCGTCTACGAAGCGATTTAAGAAGCGTGTCGCTAAAATATGGTCGGCTTCACCGCCAAGGGTGCATTGTTTAACATCGGCAACTTGGCTGGCCAATTCGTCATCGAAGTCTTCGTCGCTGGGAAAGGGCCAGACGCGTTCGCCACTGGTACGGCCGGCATCGATGAGTTCGTTAATCAATCCCGTGCGATTAGTAAACGCGCCACTGTAGCGCGTGCTCAGGGCATAGACGCATGCTCCCGTAAGGGTGGCGAAATCAATAATCAACGCAGGGCGCGCCTTGCTGGCGAGGCTTAACGTATCGGCGAGAATCATCCGCCCCTCGGCGTCAGTATGGACGATCTCTATGGTCGTGCCGTTGCTGGCCGTGACTACATCGTTTTGTTTATACGACCGGGGCCCGATGAGGTTTTCGCTAAGTGCGAGCCAGCAATCCACGCTGAAAGGGACATTAATCTCTGTTAAGGCCACTAATGTCCCCAACGCGACGGCGCTGCCTTCCATATCCTCATGCATACCATGCATCGACTTAGCCGGCTTAAGATTGGTACCCCCGGTGTCGAAACAAATACCCTTACCGACCAACGCGACGCGCGTTCCTTTCTTACCCTTGGTGGCAGAAGGTTCGTAGCGCAGGTGCACGATTCCCGCCTCATCGTTTTGACTGCCTTGCGCCACCGCTAAAAACGCGCCTGCTTTCTTTTGCCGCAATGCGCGTTGATCAAGAAACTCCGATGTCCAGCCGTACTGCTTTGCCAGTTTTTGAATTTCCTTACGATAATGGCCCGGGGTCAGCATATTCGGCGGGAGGGTGGTCATATGACGGGCCAGATTGTTTCCGGCTGCTTCAGCATAGGTTCTGGAAAGATTAATCTTTCTAGGGAGTCCAAATAGCCTTACCGTGGTTAACTGTTTTTCCGGTGGTTTTTTGCGTTTAAAGCTAGGGAGGGGGTAGACAGCGGCCAAGAGTGCCGCTACGACGGCGTCAATGGCCCGCGTAGCTAAGTCATCCCCCAATCCTACCGTCGCGAGGATCAGTTTCTTAGGATTGAATGCGAGTTGCTGAGCGACTAGATTGCGCGCCAATGTTAAGAGTTCGAACTGTGAGGTCGTCAATTTAACTGTGGAAAGAACGATGCGGGTTCCGACTTCGTTGAGCAAGTCAAACGCATGGGGCCCACCCGATAAGTCTTTTTTACCTTGTCTGGAAAGCCGTTGCTTTATGAGAGCAGAATAGGGGAAATCGGGAATGGTGGAAGTTTTCGGTTCGGCGAGCAGCAGAATGAGGTTTTCGGCGGTGTCGATGTCCGTGGTTGATATTTCTCTAAGTGTCTGTTTAATCTTGACTTTCAAACCGGATTGGCCTCCGTAGGTGGGTGTCTCATGTTGACCCGCACAATCAAAAACAAGATCATATCGCGTTGGAAACTAACAGGTACAGGTCAATTGCGCAAAAAGACAAGCAAGGTCGGATAAGTATTTTTTTCCGTGGCCCTTAAGCGCGTGGGAGAAGTTATGAGTAAGGTAAAGAAGGTGGTGCTGGCATACTCGGGGGGGCTGGATACCTCCATTATACTAAAATGGCTGCAGGACGAGTATCAATGCGACATAGTTACCTTTACGGCGGACATCGGACAGGGCGAGGAAGTGGCGCCCGCGCGAGCTAAAGCGGAGGCGTTGGGCGTTAAAGAGATCTATATTGACGATCTGCGCGAGGAGTTCGCGCGAGATTTCGTATTTCCCATGTTTCGGGCTAACGCCATTTACGAAGGCGAATACCTGCTCGGGACGTCTATTGCGCGACCATTGATTGCAAAAAGGCAAATCGAGATCGCCCATGAAGCCGGCGCGGATGCCGTTTCTCACGGGGCCACCGGGAAGGGGAACGATCAAGTGCGCTTTGAGCTTGGTTATTATGCGTTAAATCCGGACGTGAGAGTCATCGCGCCCTGGCGCGAGTGGGATCTCACCTCGCGGGAAAAACTACTGGCCTACGCGGATACACACGGTATTCCTGTTGAGCGCAAGCAAGGGCAAAAGTCACCGTATTCTATGGATGCGAACTTACTTCATATTTCCTATGAAGGCGGGATTCTTGAAGACCCTTGGGCGGAGCCGGAAGCGTCAATGTGGCGGTGGTCAGCGGCACCGGAAGACGCACCCGATCGGCCGTCGTATATAGAATTGACCTATCGAAACGGTGATGTTATCGCCATCGATGATCAGGAGAAGAGTCCATCGCAGGTGATGGTGCACTTGAATAAAATCGGCGGTGAAAACGGTATTGGCCGGGCCGACATTGTCGAGAATCGCTATGTGGGCATGAAGTCCCGTGGCTGTTACGAGACACCGGCCGGGACTATTATGTTAAAAGCTCACCGCGCCATCGAATCGATCACCGTTGACCGCGAGGTGGCGCACTTAAAAGACGAACTCATGCCGCGCTACGCCAGCCTCGTTTATAACGGCTACTGGTGGGCCCCAGAGCGGCACATGATGCAAAATATGATTGATACGTCGCAGCTCACCGTTAATGGGCGAGTGCGGCTGAAGCTTTACAAAGGTAACGTGACAGTGGTGGGCCGTGACTCCGAGAGCGACAACCTCTTTGATCCAAACATCGCCACTTTTGAGGAAGATGCTGGCGCTTACAACCAAGCCGATGCGGAGGGATTCATTAAACTAAATGCATTGCGCATGAGATTGCTGTCCAAACGTCATCATCTTACATAAGCTCACTGCTGTCCCGTAACTAAGAGGCATTGGTTTCGGGGTAAAGGGCATACTCCATTAATGCGAATTTGCGGAACGCGAATGTGTTCTAATGTGTACGTTAACAGTTAAGTGCGAGGAGGAGGGAGAGATGCGTATTCTTCACACGATGTTACGAGTCGGTAACGTAGAGAAATCCATCGAGTTTTACACGGAAGTGTTGGGTATGAGGTTACTGCGTCGGAAGGACTATCCAGACGGCGAGTTTACATTGGCGTTTGTGGGCTATGACGAAGAGACGGAAACAGCGGTACTGGAGCTTACCTATAACTGGGGTGTGGAGAGCTATGATCTCGGTAACGGTTACGGGCATATTGCGATCGGTGTCGATGATATCTACGGAACATGCGATGAGATTAAAAAACGAGGGGGGAGAGTAACCCGCGAACCGGGTCCCATGAAACACGGTTCGACTGTTATTGCCTTTGTCGAAGACCCCGACGGTTACAAGATCGAATTAATAGAGGGGCGATGACTGCCACTTAAGGGCTCGCGAAACAATAACGTCGTATTTTTCGCGCCCAGATTTGGGTCAGATTTGGACAATCCGATTGAGCGAAACCGCAGGACTAGCCCGGCTAATCCGAGGATTTTGCGATTGAGGATTGTTCAAAGATGGCCCGAAGATGGGATGCGAAAATCGTAAGTTATTTTTTCGCGACCCCTAAGGATGACGGTTTCCGTGGAACTTTATGAGATAAGTTATCCAGTATACGTATGCTTTTTCCGTTCGAATACTATATTGCTTAGTGTGAATAATCCTACGTACGCGTTCAACTAACTTTTCTTCTTTCATTTCAACGCCCTTTCTTAGTATGCTAGCTGTTATTAATTACAGCTTTTAATAGAATGCCAAAAACATAACCGATTGTAAATACAGCAGTCTCCTATAACCCAATCTCAGCTAGCGGGCGATACTAATTACCACAGGACA
>CALZJI010000308.1 GCA_945787615.1 uncultured Chromatiaceae bacterium
CCATTGGATAGGATGTCCAGGTGAGCTAACGATTCATTCATGATTCGCGAACAAGAACCCCCTTATTCGCGTCATTTCGAACCAAAAAATAGCGCTTTAAGGCCAAAATAAGGTCGTCTTTCGACGTCTTTTTTATTTCTGAACAACTGGTTGCGTATGTCCGACCCCAATCCCCGCCAAGAGAAGAAAGGCACACCTATCGGCCCCAACGATTTATTGATCGCCGCGCAAGCACTTTCACAAGGGATGATCATGATCACAGCGAATGTTGAAGAATTTTCCCGCGTACCGGAGTTGCTTGTGGAGAATTGGTTGAATGGTTAAGCGGTGTACTCGCGAAAGTAAAGAACTCGCCCTCTAAGGGCTCGCGTCAAAATTAATTCACATTGTAGGCGTTGCAGTTCGGTGCTCGCGGTGGACATCGCACCGGCGTCACATTTTCGCGCTTAGGGCCGCGGAACATAATAATTATCCAAAATTGCGCCGGATTTTTGCTTAGATTCAAGGCGCGGCGAGTGGCGCATATTGAAATATGTAACACTTGCCGTAACGCAGAAGCTGAGTGAAAATCCGGCGCAATTATTGGATAATTATTATTTTCCGCGGCCCTAAACGAGGCGACGCTTCTGTCGTCACGGCGTAACTCCCCAGCTCAATGCCCGAAGGCGCGCGCTTTTTTTGCGTTGGTGATCTTGCATTCTAACCATTACGTTATTCAATGCGCGGACCGCGTGCCGCACGTATGGACCCTTGTTTAACATTACGCACTCTGCTCGCACGCCCATCGCCGCGTCGGTAAACTCTGGGCGCGAACGCGTTCCTTTTTTTGTTAGCGTTTCCAATACTTGCGTCGCCCAGATCACCGGCACATGGGCGGCTTCGCATAACCAAAGCATTTCTTCCTGAATCTCTGCGAGACGCACGCTACCTAACTCCACTGACAAGTCACCCCGTGCGATCATTACGCCCAGTGAACAACGCCCTATTGCGCCTAAGATAAGCTCGGGCAAGTTTCTCACTGCCCTATCGGTTTCAATCTTAGCGACTATGGGCAAGTGGGGCGCGCCCTGGGCGGCGAGCGCATCCATAAGGCGTTCGAGGTCGGTGAGCGTTTCGACAAACGAAAATCCGATTATGTCGGCGTAGCGACAGATAAATTCAAGGTCGAGCAGGTCCTTTTCGCTAAGGGAAAAGAGGTTTAAATCGGTATCCGGGAAATTAAGTCCTTTTTCCGCGCGCAGTCGAACGCCCTTAGGGCCGGCATGCGTGACCCTTAGCAGGACGCCTTCCTCGGTAATCGACTCAACCAAGGCGCCTATCTTTCCGTCATCGATCCATACCGAGTGACCTGGAGATAACCGTTTCAACGCCTGCGGAAGTGTGCAGCCGATACGGGCGGGTCGAGCGAGGCCGCCGTTATCGTTGAAGATCGCAGGACCTCCCGGCGTTAAATCCGGGGTCAACAACAACGCGTCGCCGACGTGGAGTCTAATTTCACAAGGTTGGCCTGAAAATGGGATAAGCGGCAATTTCTCGCGCGCCACATTGCCGCTCGCGCCGTCGGCTGGCTGTAGATCGAAGGTTGTTTCCCCACTGAGATAGGCTCCCTTCGCGCAGGTCGCCAACCAATCTCCGCTGGAGGTTTGATCGACAATATGTAGAGTGCGGCGCTTATTTCGTGCATCTGCAAATGTTAGCCGGTCATTGAGCGATAGACGGTTGAAGAATTCTTTTGGCAATGTTACTTGATAGTGGTTATCCGCAGCGCATATCTCGTCGCTGCCGTTGCGTAGCGCACATCGAATTACGACTTTCGCCGGCGCCGTAATACGCCCATAATTGTCGCGTCGCGGTTTGACATGTAATACAGGCGGTTCGGCTTCCAGCGGCCCGGTCCTTATCTTTGGCCCGGCCAAGTCCATCAAGATCTTACAAGACCGCTGTTGCGAGACAGCCGCTTTTCGAACGTTCTCGATCATCCGCTCCCAAATGAGCGGATTATCATGGGCGCAATTTATGCGGACGCAATCCGTGCCGACTTCGATAAGCGATTGCACAAATGGGTAGTTCCAGGCGGCCTCCGACGGTAAGGTTACCATTATTCTTACCTTCCGAGACTCAGGAGCCGGACCGAATAGCCTTTCGGTATTTTTCTCCAGGATCGCATCGCCTGGCGTTAGCTCACAGTCGATTATATCTACATCGGGGCATCGCGGCTCAACCCCTACCGCTCGACAAAGCATATTAATAACGCGGTCTAAATTTACCAATATGTGGGGTTCTCCCCGGCCGAGAGATGATAAGCCGAATTGCGTCAAACGACACTGAAGCGTCCGTAGATCATGGGCGCGTAGGCTCAAATATTGGGCGAGATTCTCGGCGCTAGTGGATGGGCGGCCTCGCGGATACAAGGACGTAAACCGGGACAGGCGCAATTCGGCGTCGCGAACGACCTGCTCACGCAGTTCAACGACTTCCTGCAATAGATCAGCCAGTTTGTCCTGAGCTATATCCCCATCTAAGCATCGACTTTTTTCCCGCATCATAACCTACGTAACACTAGCAAAGTAATGTGAAGCTTTCGTTACACTCGACCCCAACGTTAGAAAAGCCATGTTACGCTTTTCGTATTTCGTCACGTTCTGCGCCCGAAGCGGTAAGAATCTACATGAGAAGCGTTACACGGGATTACCTGAGCGCCGCCCAGCGCGTCCCCGCCCCGCCTCCAAAGTGCCCTAAAGCCAAAGCAATTTACGGAGCGCGATAATCTAGTCACAACGATCAGCAATGCTGCGACACATTGTCACAAAATTGTCATTTTCTTGGATTGTCCGTTCCAGTATACTATGCCCGCGTTACGTATTTTTCCTTTTAATATGCGCCTAATATATTGGACGCGCCGCTCTCGCATGTCCCTATGCTATGCGGCACCTGGGCGTCCTGCCCAATGGCCGCTCTCGCATGTCCCTATGCTATGCGGCACCTGGGCGTCCTGCCCAATGGCCGCTCCGTACCCCCTTGAGCCGCCTGTCGACCTCGTACTGACGCATACACGAGTGTGTGTCGACCATTCAGAATACGTAGTTAAGCGCGCCAAAGCCTTTAATAACATGATCCTCGTTGACTACCGGGCTAGCCGAAATCTCGTCATCGAAAAATTCGACGCTAACATTGATAAGGATTCTCCAATCGCGGTACAACTCAATAAAACTACCTAAGCCCACCTCAATGTTTATTGTGTTACTTAGGCGGTATGCCTGACGATTTTCTGTGGCGGCATGCGTCGGTACGCCAAAATCATAGCTGGATAGCTCGGAGCTAAGCCAATTCATGCTTATGTGAGGTGCTAATCTGACAATACCCAACGACAATGATTTGTCGACACCCACTTGGGCCGCACCCCCACCAACGCGATCCAGAAAGTCATGATCATAACGGATTTCAAGATCAACGCCGCCTGGCAGCTCCGCCAACAACGCGAACCCACCCATTAGCGTGCTTTCTCTGTCGCCAAGCCCCGCTAGCGCGGGGCTATCGTCTTCCTCATAAACGCCGATGCGGTATCGGAGCGTGGCTGCAAGACGCAGATCACCAGTACCAACCACGCCGAAACGCAGGCTGGGGCCGAGTAACTGAAGCCGATCGCCGTTGTAGGTGAATGCAGGGATCGCTTGGTAGACGCCGCCATCGTAGTTCAGATACGGGCTGCTTCGGCCGATGACGCCAAGTCCTACACCAACTCGCCCCTTTCTCCCCAACACACGGAATAACCCCACTTCAAAAATGCGAGTTTCTCCCTGGTTCAGAAGGAAACGCGCACGATTGTATACGGGCGGGCCTTTGGGCTTATAGCGATTCGAAAACGCGATCGGTTCCGTTGGGATGCCAATGAAGTTCTTGTCCAGGACGCCATTTCCGTTCTCATCAAAGTACATGAGTAGTGCATACTCTCCACTAGGCATATTCGAAATAATATAGCTCTCCCTGCCATCGGCGGGTAAACGAAGGGTTGCTGCCGGGTCGCGGAAGTCGCCAAATGTATTGGCCGAATCGAACAGCTCGAACACTAGCATGCCTTGCGGCGGCGGGTTGTCCAATTTAACCACTACTTCCGCCGCGTGCAAAGATAGTGTTAGGCCAAAATACAGCACCACCATGTGAGCGTGCAGATACCAGGTGGCCAGGCGAGTTATTCGCCCCTTTGAAGCGACCAGGTCTGAGTTGAGAGGGGCAGTAACGCTAACGTGCTTGCGTTATGTTCGACGCGAGTGTTGCGGTTGAAGATCACCTAGCCCACTGTGTATGCGGACGCTCTGATAATTGATCATCAATATACAAGTCGACATTCTCATTGAGAAATGACATCAAGCCCTTAATCTTTGGGCACTCACTGATAGGATCAGGGTAGCTCCAGACGATGTTTTTAACTACTTGATCACCAATTTTCGCCGACCAGTATGCGGCAATCCCTTTATATGGACAGCGAGTACTCAGGGCAGAAGCCTCCATTAACGCCATACGCACGTCTTGTTGAG
>CALZJI010000309.1 GCA_945787615.1 uncultured Chromatiaceae bacterium
CGCCGGACGATCAATTTCCGCCGCAGTCCGTAACGTTGCCCGCCATCGATTTTTTTCTCTATGATGTGCGGGAAAACCTCGAGTTGCGAAGTAATGAGGTGTATGTGGAGCGACGTGCCGACGGGACCGCAACGCGTACTCAAGCGCCGGTTCGCGTGGATTTTTCTTATTTGGTCACGGCGTGGCCGAGTGAAAGCGTACCGGATCCGGCGGAAGACGAGCACCGCCTGTTAGGCGAGGTTATGCGCGCTTTACTGCGTTATCGAACCATTCCTGAAGACTTGCTGCGAGGCGTACTGATGGATCAAAGCCCGTCATTGCCCATCAGTTCCCTGCAGCCGGGTCGTTTGCAAAGTCTCGGTGAATTCTGGCAGGCGCTTGGCGGAAAGCCCAAAGCGGCGCTAAATTATCAGGTAACGGCGTCCATTGAGGTCGCCGAGCCCGAAGAAGTATCCCTTGTTACTGAGAAGAAAATTGAGATTCGTCTGGAACGAGGGGCGGCGCCGTGAAAGCGTGGACCCAATGGGAAGTTATCCGGCGGCAGGTGGCGTTGTGCGGGCGAGTCGTCGACGCTCAAGGTAAAGCCTTTGCAAGCGCAAAAGTCTTTATTGCCGCGATGCCTAAGGAATTTAAGCTCCGTGTTGATGGGGCGGCGAACGCCGCAGGGATGGATTGGGGAAATTTAGACGAGCGCCTCGATCGGACGGTTTCAAGAACGGATGGCCTGTTCTTTTTTTTAGACTTACCGAAGGGGCGGTATACGGTGCGTGGCGGCGATCCCAAGTCCGGTGCCGAAGGCGAGATGGCTGTGGTTATTTCATGGGCCAAAGACGGTACTGTAAAAAGGGTGACTGAGGACCTCACGCTACAAACAAAGCGACGCGACAATTAGCGACTATTTAAATGCGTAAAGCGCGACCGGACGCGCTGAATTGTCGCCACATTGAGGCGTGTTAACGAGCCGAGAAAAGGTTGTGTAAGTAGTCCGCGCATGGAGTTCGCGCGACGTTGAATGAAACCCAGACGAGGGAGTGAAACCAATGGCAAGAATGAGCTATACAGCACCAGGCGTTTACGTGGAAGAGGTTCCTTCGGCGCAGAAGGCCATAGCCGGGGTCGGGACGAATACTGTTGCGTTTATTGGCGTCGTACCGGACGAAATCGAATATCCTGTCCCCAATGATAAATACGATCCGGGATTAGCTGAGAAATTGGCCAAAGGACCGGAGCTGCATAAAGTTGAGATCGAAAAACTGGAGGCGGGGATCCAACAACTCCAGGAAGAGAAGAAACAGGTCGAAGAAAAGCTTACACAGACCAAAACCGAACTGGGTAAGCCGGACCTAAAGGACAATCAAAAGAAAAGTTTGCAGAAAAGGCAGGAAGACGAGAATAAGGATCTCAGTCGCATAGACAGCTCAGTCGAGAGCAAGAAGACGCAACTAAACGAGCTTAAGAAACCGCCAGCGGGGGCGGAAGAGCATCTTAGGCCTTATAAGTTACCTCTTGAGAAATTTAAAATCGAAGTGCCACCTGGCCAGCCGAAGCTTTGTACGAATTTTAGCGAATATACGAAGCGATTCGGGCCGTTTTCGGCCGATGACCCCAAAAACATGGGACAGGCCTTGTATCCTGGGCACCGCGACTTAACGCACGCCGTCGCGGGATTTTTCAAAAACGGCGGAACACGGTGTTTCGTAACCCGGGTTAAGTCAAAGAATGTAGCAGAACTCGAACGTGCGCTTGCAGCGCTTGAGTCCATCGACGCCGTTGCGGTCGTTGCGACGCCGGGCCTCGACGGCAATTCCGTATGGGATCCTATGGTCGAACACTGTGATCGCTGCGAAGATCGGTTTGCGATCTTTGATTGCCCACCCCAGGTTGAGACAGACGGCGAACTAGACCTTCAATTACTCAACTATGATAGCGCAAATAACGTCTTACCGAAAAACACTAAGCATGCAGCGTTCTACTTCCCTTACCTGGCCGTTGTCGATCCGGCAAAACAGCTTCAAGACCTGGATCCGGCTCGGAAGGTTCAACCCAAGTATAGAGGCAGGATATATGTTCCGCCGAGTGGTCACATCGCAGGCATCTATGCCCGCACCGATGAGGAGCGCGGCGTGCATAAAGCGCCGGCTAATGCGGGGGTGATCGGTGCGATGAACGTGAAATACTACATCGGGAGACCTAAGCACGAACTGTTAAATCCGCAGGGTGTAAACGTGATCCGCAACATAAACGGAAATATTTTGGTATGGGGCGCACGAACCGTTGGCGGCGACAAAAACAGCGAATGGAAGTACGTTAACGTACGACGCCTCTTTCTGTTTTTGCGGGAGTCTATTGACGAAGGCACCCAGTGGGTGGTTTTTGAGCCTAACGACGCTGCACTTTGGGGTAAGATTCGACGTAACGTAAGCGCTTTCCTAACCAATGTATGGCGAGCCGGTGCGTTGTTTGGTGCATCCCCTCAGGAAGCTTTTTACGTTAAATGTGACGAGGAAACTAATCCGCCAGAAGTACGCGAAGCGGGACAGGTCGTGACTGAAATTGGTGTCGCAATTGTTCGGCCTGCCGAGTTCGTCATTTTCCGCATTATGCAGGCAGGCAGCTTGTCGAGTCTGTAGCGCTCGGTTTCATGCGGAGACGATAAGTGCTAGCGACAGCCGATAGCAATGTCCAGTCGGGCCAACTGCGGGCGCCGGGGATTCACTTTGAAATGTGGACACCCGATAAAGCCGCGGGATTTAGGACCGGAGTGCCTGCGTTTGTCGGTTTTGTGAGCGAAACTGGCCGGAAGAATGAGGGATACACAGGCGATACTTCCGTATACCTCGAGCTGACACGATGGGAACAGTTCACGACCCAAGGTTGGCGCGGAGCGTTCGACGGTTACCTCGAGTACGCCGTACGGGGATTCTTCGAGAATGGCGGTGAACGATGCGTAGTGATTCCGCTCAAGGGTGTTGAGCGGAATCGCGCCGCGATGGTCTCCGCCCTAAAAAAGCCGTTTACGCTAACCGGGTCAGATCCAAGCGGAAAAGGCGGCGTACTTGAAGACCTAGAGAACATCGACCTCGTGTGCGTGCCGGACCTCATGACAGCCGAGATTCGCGATTCTCTGGACGCCATATTCGAAGTGCAAACCGCAATATTGGACCATTGCGCTAAATTGGGCAATCGGTTTGCTATTCTCGACATGCCACCCCGTTTCGACAACGACGTGAATGCTTCCGTCGGAGTAAAAATGGGCGAACGAGAGCGCCTCATCAACTACTGGAAGCAACTACCTTCGGCAGAGGGCGCCCTCTATACGCCTTGGATCGAGGTGGATGGCCTTGCGCATTTAAGTCCTAAAAACGAAAAAAGCGAGCCCCCTCGCAGATCGGCGTCGTTGCGTCCACTGATCCCCCCCTGCGGACATGTTGCGGGTATTTATGCGCGCGTCGATGCGATGGACGGTGTCTACAAGGCACCGGCAAATGAAGTCGTGAAAGGCGCCGTGGACCTAGAATCGCACTTCACTGAAGACGACCAAGCGCAGCTCAATCACGTAGGGATTAATTGCTTGCGAGCATTTCCACGGCGAGGCATTCGCGTGTGGGGCGCGAGGACCTTGAATCGGCAGCCCATGTGGCGCTACGTCAACGTACGGCGGCTTTTCTTAACGCTTTATCGCTGGGTTGAGCAAAATACCCGAGATTTGGTCTTTGAACCCAACAGTCCACCGTTATGGGATCGTGCGAGACGAAGGATGGTTTCGTATTGTTATTATTTGTATCAACAGGGAGCACTCCAAGGGGCTACCGCCGCAGAGGCGTACTATGTAAAGTGCGACGCAGAGACCAATCCGGTAGAGGAACGAGAAGCGGGAAAATTGGTCCTTGAAGTTGGTTTGGCCCCGGTGGTGCCGGCGGAGTTTGTCGTGGTGCGCATCACGCAGAGTACATCAGGAGTGAGTGTCAACACACCCACTGCAATATAACGACAAGGAGGAAATACAAAATGGCAACAGGTGAAAGAGTCGATCCCTATCGAGGTTATAACTTTCGGATCGAAATCGATGGAATTGATCGGGGTGGATTTCGCGAAGCGTCCGGCCTCGACTGTGCTCAAGACCCCATTGAGTACCGTGAAGGAACGGAGCCGTTGACGGCACGAAAGTTACCAGGGTTGAATAAGTACTCCAATATTTCGTTGAAGTGGGGCGTAACGGACGATGCGGCGCTTTGGGATTGGCGTAAGACGAGTATTGACGGTAAGGTCGAGCGGAAAACCGGTTCCATCATACTGATGAACGATGCAGGTGAAGAAAAAATACGCTGGAATTTCAAGAACGGCTGGCCCACTAAGTGGACGGGACCAAGTATGAACGCGACAGGCAACGAAGTGGCGATCGAAACCTTAGAGATTGCCCATGAAGGAGTCGAGAAAGGATGACGCTTCAGACCGAATTTACCTTTTCGTTACCCCATGGCTATGTCGATCTCGATGGCAATCTCCATCGAGAAGGGGTTATGCGCCTGGCAACGGCTTTCGACGAAATCGCGCCGATGAAAGATCCCCGCGTACAGTCAAACCCCGGCTATCTAGGCGTTATCCTCTTGTCGAGGGTGATTACGCGATTAGGTGATTTAGATCAGATTAATCCTAAAGTGGTTGAATCGCTGTTTGCCGCCGATTTCGCGTTTTTGGAGGACTTCTATCGTCGGATTAATGACAACGGGCATAGTCGCGTAGGTATCACCTGTCCTGAGTGTGAGACGAGCTTCGAGGTCGAGGTGAACGGAACGGGGGAGCACTAGGCTACCCTTCAGACCGGCTGTTTGAGGAGGTAGCCTACGTCGCGTATCACTTCCATTGGCCCTATGAGCAGATAATGACGCTGGAACACCTTGAAAGAAAGCAGTGGGTCGATGAGATTGCCAAAATCAACAAGCGATTGAATGATGCTGTGCAATCGGAGGTGAGTGACGCATGATAAAACGCGTGCCCAGAGAACCTGCGCGAACCAGCGATACCGATCCCTACCTATCGGTAAGGTTTAAGGTGGAAATTGACAGTATAGACGTGGCCGGTTTTAACGAAATCACCGGCTTAACCTTTGAGACCAACGTGGAGAAGTTTCGCGAAGGTGGGCTCAATACGCACGAGCATCAGTTGGCCGGTCCCACCCAATATTCTTCGCGGATCAGTTTAAAGCGGGGGCTTTCCGATCTGGAGCTGTGGACGTGGTACCAGGAGATAATGGGAGGTCGCATTAACAGGAAGGATGTTTCGATCATTCTTTTGGACAGTGTAGATAACGAGAAGTATCGGCGGCGCTGGACATTTCGGCAAGCCTACCCGATCAAGTGGGATGGCCCACGGTTTCGAGCTGGAACGGCGGAAATAGCGTTTGAAACCGTTGAGTTGGTGCATGAGGGTTTCTTGGAGAGTTAGATGAGATAAGGTTCAACCGAAAGATCTCGCCAGAACGAGGCCGGCGTTTTTTCCGCTCTGGAGTAAAGGGACAAGAACCTCGAATAATCGTGAGTAAGTGATAATCGCGGAGGGTTTTTTATGTCACAAACGTTGCGTACACGACGCAACGCAACGAGTGAGCGATCGCTAAGCTGGGATAATCCCAATAGCTTGGGGTGGCAACTCTCACGCCGGATGCGATCGACGGGCTTCGTAGTCGGTCGTGTTCGAAGAAAGTCCACTGAGTTATTTGCCCGCTTTCGAAACGATCGATCGCCGCTAGTCGACGAGGTTCGCAGACGCTATGGTCTCGCGCAACGCTCAGCGTCTCGATTTTCTAAACTGCTCTTTTTCTCGTCTCGTCTTCCACGGGGTGGGGTCTACGCGCCGCCGTCTAATAATTTATCATCCAATTCGGCCCCATTTCAGCGAGTTTCCCGAACGATAGACCTTCAAGGATTAGATACGTTTCCTTCAATGTTATCGAAGGCCGCTGGTAAGAACGACACGGAAGAGCCGAAGCGGTATCAAGGGGGCGAATTGTTATTTGGGTCTGATCTTACAACGTTAAGGCGCTCTGAACACGGAGGTACGCGGTTTTCCGCTACTCAAACTGTCCGGCGCGACAGGTTTATCGCGCGCAGCCCTGGGACGGACCTAAATCGAACGTATATACGGCCGCAGAAATTAGCACAAGGTCCGGCCAACTCGGAAGGGATTGTCAACCGGCAGTTGCTAAGCGCCCCATCAATGGATTCAGCATCGAGCGCTGACAGCGTTCCACAACGGGTTATACAAAGAGGCGCGTCTAATGCCCCCGGAATTAGCAGCGTTACCAGTAAAAGTCAGGTGTTGCAGCGTAGCATTAAGCCGGGTCCGTCGATTGGCGGTACGTTTCGACCAACTTTTTCGTTAACAACGGGTGATAGGGTGTGGCGGCGACGTTTTATGGCGTCACCGTTATCGATTGGATTAAACACGCAGCGCGCAACGATAACGAATCGTCCTCTAGAGGGTAATATTCCGTTGCTCCGTCTACCCTTGCGCTCGTCGTCGGAGTTTCCGTCAACGCGGTTGCGTGAATCTCGAATGACACCCAAAACGGTGTTACGCTGGGCCTTACTTCCGTCCGATCCCGTGCCGCTTGCCTCTGCGCCCCTAAGCGATGAGCCAGTACACGCGTCTTTTATCCATAACGTTGAGACCGGAAGTGGCCATGGTTTAGGGTGGCCATCGCATGGGCCCACGGGAAAGGTTCAAGGCTTAACTGCTGAAGTCGTTCGCCCTGGAACCAGTATAAGACAACGGCACTCGGCGGATTCAGGTGCGTTGTCCGCTTCGGCGGAACCTGGTGCCGCTCCTACTGGCATCGACGTCCCGATGCTTCGGTATCCACACGAAGCCGTTTCAATGATTCGTCGCAAGAGTCGGACGGGATCTATTCTTGAAGCGGAGAATCACGGCGGTGATGGAGCGGAATCTGTAAAACGTCGCGCTTCAGGTAGTGGCCTGCCTTCGTCGGGTTGGATAATGCGCAATGCTCTCCTAGGATCGACCGCGTTGCCCATGATAGGTAGTGACAGTATGCGGACCAAGGCGCCAAGCGCTCTCAACTTTACTCGTGGCGGTGGTCTGTTGGGCGAGAGAACAATGTCGAAGCGCGCGATTACTATCGATAGGTCACGGGAGCTTGCGGTTGGTCGGGTGTTGTCGCGTGGGAAGCGCAGTTCATGTTTAGACGCAACGACGACGGCACCAGCGCTTAGCCGTCCTTACCGTTACGAAAGTCCTTCGCCAATGCATCACGGTCATCCGCCATTGGGCCGAGAAGTAACTCTATCTCGAGCAATAGTCCAACCCTCGGCCGTAAGGACGGGCGCCGAGGCGTGGCGAGATCATTCAACTGATTTGAGAAACGTGGATGCCCGCCTTCCTCGTAGCAATATTCTTCCGGCTCAAAGCGCCTCATCGAACGCGATCCCGCTACATCGGCAGTTTTCTCAACCTGTAACCGTTCGTACACAAACAAAACGACGCGGAACTGCCGCAACGGGATTCTCTTACGTGATACCGGCAACGAACTCTGCATCAGAGAAAAGCGCGATTGTAGAAAGCTCAACATTCGATCCCTCGGATGGTCGGAACGCGACCCGTTTTGTGCAGCAGAAAAGCTCTGCTCCTATTGACCGTAAACCTCACGATCGACCGTCGCAAAAAATGCCGACAATACGTTTCATGTCGTCAAGCGAGTCTAAAGGTTCGCACGCTGGGAGAATATCTCTCTTCCGCAACGCGTCGTCGCATCCGCTTGTTCAAAAGCAACCTCTACAATCTATTCAATGGGATTCGAGAGACAACCCATCGCAAGGGTTATTAGCAACACCGTCGTTGCTACAAAGACTGCCGTTCCATCCCGTACACGCCGCGCGCTCGACTAATGAAGCTCGAGATGCAGCAATGTCGAAAGGGTTGCCTGGCTCATCGCTTAACGCGGATGCGAGACATTCCCCGACAGGCCGTATCGGAACAAGAGCAGGATCGGTGATGCTAAGCCTAACACGCGCGGCGCGAGGCGAAGCAGGCGTCGTAACCCACATGTTCCCTCAGAATTTGGAACGCCAACGCGCTTACCGCACGAGCTATTTGTCAGGCGTGACGACGACACATATGCGAGGGGGTCGCGAGGCAGAGAAGCCGCAAACGACATTCCCCGTTTCGACGACCGACCATTTCCGCGCCGTGCAGCGGATCGCGACGAACGAAGGTTTTGGGTTTAGCCACTTGAGCGCGCCTACCAACGTTGCTAGGCAGTACGCTAGGGATGGATTCAGTCGGACGGCCGACGTACAACCGCGATCAAGCGCGGCGTTTCCAGACGATGCGCCACTAATGCCCGTTTCGTCATCACTTCGAGGCTATAACACAATAAGAAGACAATACGATGAGCAGGCCTCGTCACGGCTCGTTGGAGATTCAACAGGTATGCCGCTTGCGCAGCCTCTTAACCTACAGCGTGCGCGCAATGAAACACCGACACAGAGCTTGGGTGACACCGTGATTTCAACGATTGCGCAGGCGAATGCGGCGGATACATCGCCCGTGACGGGCGATATGGTCGGGCAGTCGCCGTCGAATGCAACAGAAACGACCCGTACGGAAGCCGACGACATTCAATTGGACATAGAGGAACTCACTGAAAAGGTGTGGCGTAAGATTACGCGTAAGCTGACGGTGGAAAGCGAACGCAGAGGTTGGGTGCGGTGAGTTTAGAGAAATTGAAAATCGTCTTTGAACGTCGCGGATCTCGACTGCAATTTGATGACTCGAGGGGATTAGTGGCTCTTTTTAATCCGGACAAACTTGTGTTTAGCAAAAGCGCGAACTGGAAGAAAAAAAGCGCGTCGCAAAGGGATGTGCCAGAACTCCAGTTTACAAATGCCGAACCGCGTACATTGAGAATAGACCTGGTATTTGATACCTACGACACATCAAAGGCGAAGAAAGATGACGTTCGCACCTACACCGACGAGTTACACCATTTGACGACCGTCGAACGTCATGGCGATAAGCACCGGCCACCTGTGTGTCGTTTAAGGTGGGGTTCGGTGGGTGTTTTCTTTCAGGGTGTACTGGTAAGCCTGGAACAACAGTTTATATTGTTTACCGAAGACGGTACCCCGGTGCGTGCCAAATCCGGCTGCACGTTCAAGGAGTGGCGCACCAATTATGAAGACATTAACCGTCAAGATACCCACTCGACAGACGTGGCCAAGGCGCATATCGTAAAGCGGGGTGAATCACTGAGTAGTATTGCGGCGGAAGAATATGAAGATCCGCGCCTGTGGCGTCCTATTGCCGAGGAGAATGGTTTAGATGATCCATTAGTTTTAGTTCCCGGGACGGTTTTGTTGATTCCTACATTATCGAGATAGCTATAGACACTGACCTTATGCCAACGAACCAATCTCGCGATTTTGACACGCTAGCGCCGGAATTTCGCGTCCGAGTCGACGGGCGAGAATTGCCGGTCGCCGCCGCCGCGGATCTTCGTGCGGTGAGCGTAGTTGATGATGTGGATGCTTTAGGTATGTTTACGTTTACCTTGTTCTGCTGGGATAGTGCAGAGATGAAAGTCAAATGGCTTGATGATGATCTTTTTGAGGAAGGTAATGCCATTGAGATAAAAATGGGCTATCGAGATAATCTAGAAACCCTTTTTAAGGGCGAAATCACGGGGCTCGAACCGGATTTTCCCAGTGGGGAACCACCAACATTAACCGTGCGCGGCTATGATAGGCGTCATCGCCTCATGCGAAAACGAAAGACGAGAACATTTCTAAGCATGAAGGACAGTGATATTGCCGCGCAAATTGCCGGCGATGCGGGATTTTCACCCGACGTCGACAATACCGGTGTTACGCTCGATTATGTTTTACAGCATAACCAGACAGATTGGGAATTCCTCAAGGCCCGAGCCCAGCGTATTGGCTACGAAGTGGTTATCGATGACCGAACCTTGCTTTACCGGCCTAGACAAAACGCGGGCAGTGGGGCTGTTACCCTAAAAAGAGAGATAGACTTGCTCGATTTTAACGTTCGGCTTTCGACGATGGAGCAGGTGGAAGAAGTGATTGTTCAGGGATGGGACGCGAAGAAGAAAGAGGAAGTCATCTCGCGTTCGACTACTGGAGAAGAGCGCCCAATGGGCGGTTCTGCCTCCGGTCCCGTGACGGTGCGAGACGCGTTTGGTCAAACCGGCAGTGTTGCCGTCGACATGCCGGTTCAAAGCCAAGCCGAGGCCGATAAGCTTGCTGGCGGTTGGTTCAGCGAAATGGCGTTGCGGTACGTCGTGGGGGAGGGCGTCTGCATTGGTCGACCCGACCTTAGACCAGGTTGTCTCGTGGAGATTGAGGGGATTGGTCGACGTTTTAGCGGATCGTATTACGTAACGAGCACTGAGCATGCGTATACGACGAGTTCAGGCTACCGTACCTCTTTTTCGGTGAAGAGGAATGCAACCTAATGGATGCCGACGTACTACACAAATTGTTTTCGCCAACGTTGAATTCGGATCGGTTTTATGGCGTTGTCGTGGGGGTGGTCACGAATAACCAAGATCCTGACGGAATGCATAGAGTTAAGGTACGGTTTCCGTGGTTGAGTGGCGACGTTGAGAGCAATTGGGCACGGGTTGCGACACCCATGGCGGGGGATGGAAGGGGCGCTTATTTTTTACCGGAGGTTGATGATGAAGTGCTTGTGGCGTTCGAGCACGGACGCGTCGACTACCCCTATGTGCTGGGTTCTTTGTGGAACGGTCAAGATGCGCCGTCTGACTCCAACAGCGACGGCGAAAATAATAATCGTTCGTTCACCTCTCGTAGCGGTCACGTCATAAAACTCAACGATAAACAAGGCAGCGAAACGGTTGAGGTGATCGATAAAAGCGGGAAAAATAAGATTATTATCAACACAGCGGACAACAGCATTTGCATCGAAGCGGACACGGAAATTAACGTTAAATCAGCCAGCGGAACAATGATGTTGGCAGCCGATTCGGATATCAAAGTTTCATCAAACAGTGGAAAATTGACGATGGAAGCCAACGGTATTGAGATAAAGTCTAAAGCAGGCGTCACCGTCGAAGCGGCGCAAAGCATGGATCTAAAGGCCAATGCGCAAGTAACGGTTAAAGGCGCCACAATAAATCTTAATTAAGGCCGCAGCAGACAACGTCGTTTGTGAGCTAGTTCAACAACGGAGGCGAATATGCCAGGGAAACCCGCCGCAAGAGTTACGGACAACGTCACCCATCCGCTTCCGCCGGTCTTAGGGCCCGGTCCAGGCAGTCCTACGGTTTTCATAGGATCATTACCCGCCTGGCGAGGCGTGCCGGCGGCGGTCGCTTCCTCGCTGCAAGCCGCCAAGCAAGCCTCGGATGCCGTGATTCAAGCGGCGGAGGCGGCGACGGCAGCGGCTGCGGGCACGCCGGGCGCGCCGGCGGCCAAGGCTGCAGAAGAAGCGACCAAGGCGGCAGCAGCGGCACAAATGGGCAGCATGATCACCGGGATGGCCGGGGGCGCCGATATTCACTCCTGTGCAACGCCGTTACCGATTCCCCCTCATGGTCCGGGTGTAGTCATTGATGGCTCACAGACGGTATTAATAAACGGCTTACAAGCGTGCCGTCTTGGCGATACGGTATTGGAGGCGGTCGGCCCACCCAACAAAGTGGCAAAAGGGGAAATGACCGTCTCGATTGGTGGTTAACTCGAGGGTCGTCGAGCGGAAAGGCTCGACGCGCATAAGCAGTATCGGACAACTTAATATGCATTCGAAATTTCTAGGGGTGGGTTGGCATTTTCCAATCAAACGCGGGGCGCTGGGTGGAGAAAAAATTCCACGTTTCGCGGTGTCAGAATATGAGAAAAGCGTCGAACAAGCCATACGCATCATTCTCGAGACGGCAAAAGGCGAGCGCGTGATGCGACCAGAATTCGGATGTGGTATCCACGAACTGGTGTTCGCGATTAATAATGCGTCAACGCGAGGGCTCGCGGAACACCACGTTCGAGAAGCTTTACTGTTATGGGAGCCTCGCATTGAAGTTATTCGGGTCCAGGTGAGCGCGTCGGGAGAACAGGGTGAAGTGCTGTTAATTAATCTCGATTACCGTGTCCGGTCGACAGATAATCGCTTCAATCTAGTGTATCCATTTTATTTAGAGCGAGGCAAGGTTTGACGATTCTACACTCACCCAGTTTGGATGATCGATCAGCTCAGCAGCTGTTCAATTACCTTAGTCAACGGTTGAATATTGCGTCTGACGGAACAGACCCGCTTGGCGAGGCGCTTCTGCGTATCTTCTCCCGTTATTCTGAAATCATCATAGAACGATTAAATCAAGTTCCCGAAAAACATTACCATGCATTCTTGGATTTGCTAAAGATCTCGCCACTCCCGCCCGTGTCGGCGCGCGTCCCCTTGACCTTTACACCCGTTAAACAACTTCCAAAGGGCGCTCGCCAAATCGTTGTGCCGGCCTGCACGCAGGTTGCGGCCATGCCTGGGCCAAGTGAGAGTGAGCCCACTGTGTTTGAAACCACTAAAACAGTCGCCTTGACTAACGCTACGTTAGAGCATCTTTTTACCATGAACCCGGAGGAAGACCGCTACTCAGATCTGACTCATCTATTAAACGAAGAACAAACAGAGGGGGCGTTACTTTTTACCGGTGATCGCGCAGTGGAACACGAGCTGTTCATAGGGCACAGTCAGGTTTTCGCGCTAGAGGGATTGAACGAGCTTACCGTCGCTATTGAGCTGGAGAACGATGCACCAGTGCTCAGCGACGGACTGAGGATTGAATGGCAAATTGCGACGCTGCAAGGTGAGGTCGTGATTACGCCATTGCGGGACACAACCCAACAGCTAACGCGAAGCGGAGAGATTGTTTTTGGTGGTTTACCGAAGTGGCCTACGCATACGCTTTTCAGTAGGGAGACCTGCTGGTTAAAAAGCTGTTTAATGCTAAACGGTAAATCGGGTTTGCCGGCTGTTAAATTCCCCCAAATACAGTCTGTTTCTCTCGCTGCTACGTCACAGGTCGATGAGGCAACCATTGAGCAGGGTTTTAACAATACGTTTCCATTGGACTTATCAAAGGATTTTTTCCCCCTTGGCGAGCGGCCACGGTTCGGTGATGTGTTTTATCTAAACTCAAGCGTGTTATCGCGACCGAACTCCCACATTACACTGAGTGTTACCTTAACTAATCCAGCTTCTGCGGGAGGGATGTCACCGTTACCTGCGGTCAGTAAAGATGGGCGGCCCCGCGTTCAGTGGGAGTGCTGGAACGGCATTCATTGGGTTGTTCTCGATGTTTCCGATGAAACGGAAGCGTTGACGGAAAACGGACAAATTTCGTTTCAATTGCCGCCTGACTTCCAACAGTCAACAATCAACGGTCTTGAAAATTATTGGGTACGTGTTCGGCTCGTCGCCGGGAACTATGGTGAGACGGATCGAGAAGGCCTGCCAGTACTGCCGCCGCCTGCGCCTGCGATTCAAAACGTAACGATAACCTCATCGGGTGTATGGGGTCCATATAAGCCCGATGTCGTAGTGGCGCACAACAATCGGGCGTATGAAGAGATAGGGATTGACAATAATCCCAGGTTTGCCCCGTTTCGTATCGTAGCGACGCAACCCAAGGCGCTGTACCTTGGCTTAGGCACAGCGGAGAACGCGGGGGAAACGTTTTCTGATCGCTCATTCAATTTCTATTTCCACTTTTCAAGCGCTTCGGAGCGTCCATATATCCGCGCTCGGGCAGAACGCGAAGCGATGCAGTTAACATGGCAATATTGGGGTGGAACAGACTGGCAGGATGCGAATGTCGAGGATGAGACTGAGGCATTGACCCGCTCGGGCGCCGTGTCAATTAACGTGGGGGAAGGATTTGCCAAGTGGAAGGAATCGGCGGCTGATCCGACGCTGTATTGGCTGCGGGTTTTGTGGGTGGCCGGCGAGCGTGAAGATCCGCCTAAACTGCAACGCGTATCAATAAACACCGTGACTGCAAAGCAGGCTATAACATTGAGGAACGAGTTATTGGGTTCGAGTACCGGACTCCCGAATCAAACGTTTAATTTGGCAAGATTCCCCGTAGCAGGAGAAGTATGCCTAGAGGTTCGAGAGCCTGGTCTCCCAACGGCGAAGGAACGTGAACAAATCATTCTTCAAGAGGGCAAGGACGCGGTAAAAGAGATCCGCAATGCGCGAGGGGAGGTAGAGCAAACCTGGATACGCTGGCATGAGGTGAACGACTTCTTGCTCAGCGGTAGCTGTGATCGGCATTTTGTTATCAATCGTTTGACGGGTGAAGTCGTCTTTGGTAACGGCACGAACGGGTTAATACCCCCCATCGGATCTAACAATGTTCGCATAGCCCGTTACCAAACCGGGGGCGGGGAAGCCGGAAACAAGCCCAAAGCGAGCGTTAGTCAGCTTCGAACGACCGTGCCCTATGTCGATTCCGTGACGAATGAGTATGATGCAGTAGGGGGGATAGACCTAGAACGGATGGAATCCGTGCACGAGCGCGGTTCGCGTTGGTTACGGCATAGGGAGCGTGCCATAACGGAACAGGATTTCGAAGATCTGGCTAAGCTCGCTGACCCTACGGTCGCGATGACGAAATGTTTTTCCGCGCGGGATTTAGCGTCCGATCCGCTCGGATCGACGCCTCGCCCCGGCATTGTAAGTCTGATCGTTGTGCCGCGTGATACGAATCCGCGTCCGCGACCTAATCGAGAATTATTGGAACGCGTTCAAACGTTTTTAGATCGGCGACGACTGCCTAACGTCGGCCTGGTTCTGGTTGGGCCTGAATACGTGCGTGTTTCTGTATCGGTGAGAATCGTACGGATCCACGGCACATTGATTGGCGAACTCGCTGATCAAGCCGAGCAAAAACTTGCTGAGTTTTTGCATCCTATAATCGGTGGTGCAGACGGAACAGGCTGGAGTTTCGGTCAACTTCCGAAAGAATCGGATTTCTACGCACTCTTAGGGACGATTCCCGGTCTGGATTACGTGAGAGTATTGTCTATCGAGACGGAGGACGAAAGAACAGGTTTGGAGGCGGGCGCAACATTTCTAGTGTGCTCAGGAAGACATACGGTTCGTATAGATACATACCGTTAAGGAAAAAACGAAGCATCATGGCGCTGGAGAAAAAGCTAGATGATCGGACGTACGATGATCTCGTAGACGAAGGGATCGCAATGATCTCCCGCTATGCGCCAAATTGGACGAATCGTAATCCATCAGATCCCGGTATAACGTTAATCGAATTGCTTGCTTACTTCACGGAGCTCCTGGTATATCGGCTTAACCGTGTTTCTTTGGAAAGTAAGCTACGATTTCTCAAATTACTCCGTGGCGTAAAGTGGGTCGAAAGTCACCTACCAAGCGCCGATCATGAGAACGTGGACGAAGCCTTGACCGTCGCAGTACTCGAGCTAAGGCGGCCTCAACGGGCGGTAACTCCCAGTGATTTTGAACAAATTATAAAGGAAATAGCGCCGAACGTCGTCCGAGTAGGATTTTTTGCGGGCCAGAACTTGGAGACTACCGATGAGGCGTCGCGGGAAGCACATCGGGCGGGCCACATCAGTTTTGTCATTGTTACCGCCAGCGAATTAACGTCAACGCAAGTCGATATACTGCTCGATCAAATAAAAAATGAATTGGAACCGAAGCGATTACTAACGACCCATCTGCATGTCGTTAAACCACTCTACTTGAATATTGGCCTTAATGTAGCGGTACGTATGAGACGCACCGCTCAGCGCGATGAAGTGAACGGCCTCATCTGTAAGGCGTTGACGCGCTACTTCAGTCCAGTACCGGGAGGCGGGCCGGACGGAGAAGGATGGCCTTTCGGTCGCTGTGTCTATATTTCGGAGATTTACGAGATCCTGGATCGAGTAGCCGGGGTCGATTATGTCGAAGACGTGTGCGTGTTGCATTTATCGACTAACGAGAAACCCTTTGACGAGGGGACATCAGTCGGCGTTCAGATCGGTACGCACTCTACCGTGGGCATAGACGCTCGACTCGGTATGGCAATGCCTGGTACAAAAGAGCGTCTGCTTCGCAATAAGGGGGGAGAATTAGTCGGAATTGTTCTTCATCCGTATGAATTAGCAAAACTAACGGTTGTTAACCTACAGTTTATTTCAAACGTAACCGGCGATGTACGATAGGCGATAAAGTCACGGATATGACGCTTCCTGCTGAAATACTACTTAATCATTTACCCGCGGTTTATCACGATTCAGAGGAACTTCGTGAACTGTTATCGGTATTTGAAGAGGTGTTATTTGGAATAGAAAACCGTGAAATCCAAGGCCTTCAACAGAAGATCGCTGCCATCCCACTTCTGATCGACCCTTATGCTACGCCTCAGGAGTTCTTGCCGTGGCTCGGTCAGTGGCTGGCGCTCTTCGATTTTCATCACCTATCAGAAAAGAAGCAAAGGGATTTGGTCGCGGAAATTGTACCGCGATACGCTAAACGAGGTACACGCGACTACTTAATCGAGATTCTCGCGTTTTTTATTCCCGATGACGCTACGGTCGACATCGACGAGTCAATACAAGGGCTCACCGTAGGCGCGGCGAGAGTAGGGGAAAATACGTTTTTGGAACCGGAGAGGCCCCATGCCTTCCGGGTCAACATTACTTCGCCAGCGTCTTCCGAGGGCGCCGAGTTCGCGAAACAAGAGAGGCAGGAGTGGGAAGATATTGCACGTGCGGCCATCGATCTGGCTAAGCCGGCACATACCGTTTATGAGCTTAATTGGGAGATAGAAGAGAGTAGTAGACACTAATCAACTCACTTCAAAATTTACGTTAATCGCCGGACGGTAGACTGTTCGGCGAGTGGGAGCGCGCCATGAAGAAAGAAAAACAAGCAATCGAAAGCCGGCCTTACTATTTTAGAGGACAATTGTTATTAGAAGGCGATTTTCAAGCCGAACAAAACTATCACGTCAACGCGCGTTGTCGGCACAACTTAAGATTACATGGCTGGGGCGTCGTGTATGGGCTTAACGTTGCCCGGGAGAGCGAGGACGCCGTTAGGGTCAGCCCGGGGTACGGAATTGATGAGCTGGGGCGAGAGATCGTACTTGGCGAATCCGTGAGTGTGAGCTTATCTGACCTTGGACCGCAAGAAGTGGTGAAGATTGGCCTCGAGTATGAGGAGGAAGAGCTTGATCCGGCGACGAAGTGTAACCGAAGAAAAACCTACGCGGTTGTCACGGCGTCGAGAGCAAGGGAAAAAGCATCGCCGCTCAATCTAGCTATCGTTACTCTCGACGATAAAGGAAAGGTCAAAGAAGACGCCATTGACTGTTCGACCACACGATACGCCGGAGCCATTGTCGGGGCCGGAAGTATTACCGCGGAAAAACTTCATGACGAACTCCGAACAGGTTGGTTAACAATGCCGTTTCGTCCTATTGCGTTGGACCACGCGCTCAAGGGCGAAGAGGAAATACGGCCGGCATTTCGGGTTGGGTCAACCGCGGCGTTGTCGCCTGATCCAGAAACAGCGGGTGAGAGCGATAAAGGCGCGGGTGGTACTATGGCGATTCCTGTTCCGCCCAGCGTTAAACAGGTTAGGCGATTTAGAATCGCTGGAACAGAAAACAAAGGTGAGATAATTATCGAGCTGTTTGCGGGAGGATGGAATTCGGAAAATATGAAGCATCACAAAGAAACACTACTAGAGGAGTCAATTAAGATCGAGCCTTATGAAGAAACCTACCCGGTGGATTTCGCCATTGACCCTGAGTACCACACGTTGTCGCTGCGACTAAAAGGAACACGCCGAACCAGGGTGTCGTTAATTGCCGTAGAGTTTTCATACTAAAGCGCCGTGCATGACCGTCGTCTATCATTATAAAACGTATGAGATACGTTGCACCTTGTATGGTGGCCACGCGACCAGCCGAGAACGCTAATGACAGGAATACGTCCTGCGCAGCATATTAAGCATTATGTCATTAAAGATGAGATCGCTCGTGGCGGTATGGGCATTGTTTGGCGCGCCTGGGACAATGATCGACGTGAGTATGTCGCCATTAAAGCGATCGCCAGTGACTTAATCGCTGATCCGGAATTTAGAATCCGCTTTCACGATGAAGTCAGTCGCCATGCCAGACTCCGACATCCAAACATCGTGCCCGTACTGGACGTTTTTGAAGTCAGTGGACAAAATTGTTTCGTCATGGACTTAATCGAGGGAACCTCACTTGATAAGTTGTTAGAAGAAAAACCGGAACACCGGTTGACGCTGAAGGAAGCTATTCCTATATTGCGGGGGGTGTTGTATGGTTTGGATTATGCACACCGAAAAGGTATCGTACATAGAGATATCAAACCCTCTAACATCCTTTTGGACAAGAACAACGGAGCGCATCTGATTGATTTTGGCATCGCGTTAGCCGTTGGGGAGGAACGCCGTACGCGTACAGGCCAGTCGGTTGGGACGCCTCATTATATGAGCCCAGAGCAAATCGTGAGGCCGCGCACCATAACGCACTTGAGCGATGTTTACAGCGTAGGATGTGTGTTCTACGAAATTCTGACGGGCCGCCCACCGTTTTTAGGGAGCCAACGTTTAGGGGCCGATACGGACTTTGCCATAAAGCAAGCCCATGTCAACGAACAACCGGTGTCACCCAAAGAAAGAAACCCATCGATTTCGAATCGAGTCGATGGCCTCATCATGAAAGCCCTAGCTAAAAGGGAGGAAGATCGTCTCCCCGGTTGTCTAGAATTCTTAAGATTACTGGAGGAAGCGGATGTAAATGTACCGCCAAACGGCGATACTGCCATTAGGCGACGTCGTGCTCTGATCCTTATGTTTGGAATATTCATATTATTTCTGTTTGCGATAATCCTGGTAACGGTAGCCGTCTTTTAACCGATGGTCCTGCGTAGCGCATCAAGGCGGAACAAAAATTCAATAGTGGATATTAGGACATTCTTCATAATGCGGAGCGATTTCGGTGAAAGAGCAAGAAATACCACTCCATAAGTATAAGAGCGAGATACAGCGGGTGGAAATCTCTGTTCGCGCGGTCGAAGATATTCCGCTAAGAAAAGATAAGTGGGATAAGTTTGGATCACTGTCAGGAGTTCTTTCCGGAATCTTAGTGGCCATCATCGGCTTCTACGCCACGACCGTATACGACGCACGCAAGGCCAGGGAAGAGTCCGCGCGCGAGAAGCAGCATCTTGCGATCTTGCAGGTTCAAACGTTGGGAGGGTTTATTCCCTACCTTGCTTCCGATGACGAGAAACAAAAAAAAGCAGCGATAATAAGTATAGCTGCCCTTGGCAATCCGGAATTGGCAACAGAAGTCGCTCTCGTATTCGGCGGGACAGGCTCAAGCTCCGCGCTAACACAGCTGGCTGCGACGTCTACGCCCGAAGTTGCAAGATCAGCTGAAGAGGCGCTGAGCCAGCTCTTTGCCAGATTCCGAGCGGGGGTCGTTCGGATCGAGATCGAAAACCAACTCTTTACCGGGTTCTTTGTGAGTCACGACGGCCTGGTTGTTACGGCGGGACACGCAGCGCAGATTTTACAAACTGGAAATTACGATTTGCGCTTACTGGACGGAACGAAAGTTAAAGCGCAACTGGTGCATGTGGATCGCGCAAGAGATGTTGCTTTACTGCGCGCCGAGATTTCCCGCTCCGTGTCGCTGCCGTTGTCGGATGAGCGGGTTGAAGCCGGTGCTAGGGTGATCGGACTCGGTCAAACACCCGAAAAGGCATGGCTCGCCTCGGTGGGCACAGTGACAAATGTTGGTGTGAGTGGTCAAACGATTCAATTCGGCGAAGGAAGGACAGTGATCACCACGAACCAGATCGAAACAAGCCTTAGAAGTTACGGCGGATTTAGTGGCGCGCCTGTCATTAACCCCGCCGGGGAAGTCATAGGAATGGTCCAAGCCGGCCGGGAAGATGAACCCCTGTCTCTTTTAGTACCGGCGGCGGATATCAGCGCAACATTAAACGACGCGCGAGTGGATAGGTCGTGAAGGGGTGTTAAATGAAGAAGCCGGCGCGAATGAATGGGTTTTGGTTGACGTAGGTGTTAAAGGAGTACCCGTAGTGGGCGAGGGTGGTGAAGACTGGTTCAGGGCCAAGAGAGCCAACTGGGACCACAATTATGGTAACAGTTGCGCGGTAGGCGTCATTAACGTGCAAAATAACAGTAGAATTTGTCGATCATTTGAAGCGACGTAGGGCAGAAGCAAGGGGGCCAGGTAGATGAGTAAACTAATAGAACGAACGCTTTTAACACTGGTATTTTTCGGTACATCGATATCGCTAACGGGATGCAATGAGTTTTCATCCGATGGTCAAACCAACGTTGCCCAACATGACGGACAGGATCTTTTTGTAAACTTCGCTTTGCCCAGAGCACTAACAGGCTTGCCTGTAGAAGGGTTACAAGCGCAAGTCTCAATTGACGGAGGAATACCGACAGCTTTATTCGTAGATCCAGACGACAACACGGCGAGTGAAACGATTGAGGAGGTTCCTGCGGGGAATCGTCAGCTGATTATCACTTACTTTGTTCTGGAAAGCGGCGTACCGGTCGAATTAGCAACGGCGCAAAAGATCGTCGATGTTGTTCCGAATGCCGTCACACGGGTCGAGTTCGCGGAGGTCGATCTCAATAGAAATATTGACACTGATCGGGATGGTTATACCAACTTATCAGAAGTGAGGCTGGGAACCAGCACGATTGATAAATTTGACTCGCCCGCGGGGGGATCACCGCTTTTTGTTGTTTCGAACGGTTCATTTGCGCAGACCGAATCTGATACGTATTTAATGAAACACGTAGTCGGAACTTCGGCGGGTGGGTCTTCCGAAAGCATAAATTACATCATAGTTTCTGGCTTTACTGCCTTTTGAAAATATGTGAAGCGAATCATTGAGTGAAGTAGTTATTCTGATTAACTAAAGCGTCAGGCATTAGCACTGGAAGGATAAGAATGATGGTTATGAACGGACGTGGAGTACTTGTTTTTCTACTTGTATTGTTTATGGGATTGAATGTTCATGCTCAAGACATACCGAAGTTCATGAATTACCAAGGCAACGTAACAGACGCCAGCGGCGTGCCCATCAATGGCGAAGGTTTTTTTAAATTCGCAATCGTCAATGACGCAGGCGATACCGCCTATTGGGTCAATGCAGGTACTAAGATGGATGGGACAGAGCCCGACGGTGATGCCGTCACCATTCCCGTGACCGACGGGCGCTTCGTGGTGAAGCTCGGCGATACGAACCTTGCTAACATGGTAGAACTCGATTTTTCTATATTTGAGAACACGAACATCTATCTCAGGGTTTGGTTCAGTGTAGAAGGAACTATCTTCGAACAATTTACCCCGGATACGCAGATTCTCGCTACCGGCTTTGCATTTAAGGCGCAGGTGGCGAATGAGGTGTCGTCCAGTTCGATTACGTCAACCTCAATACAAGACGATTCGATAACCGATGCTGACATAAGCTCTTCGGCCGCAATCAGCGCCTCGAAGATTGACAGTACCGGCTTGGACGCGGACACGTTAGATGGCAATGATTCGTCGGTATTCCAGAATCGGGTGACGGGAACATGTACAGGGCAAGTCATGGTGGGGATAGATTCCGATGGCTCGGTAAGCTGTGAATCGGATGACGTTGGAGCCGGTGGTGGAGATGCAGATACTTTAGATGGTAAGGATTCTACTGCTTTTGCGACAAGTTCCCATACACATGTTTCAGGTATAGAGATTGTATCGGGGAGCGGATCTAGGCAGGTTTTTGGAGCCGTTAATACAGCAACAGTTGTTTGTCCGGGAGATAAAATCGTCTTATCCGGCGGGTGGACATCTATGTGGGAAGGGAGGCCGAGCCCTCCAAGCGCATCTCCCGACATTAGTGTATCAAAGAGCTTTCCATCCTCAGCTTCATCATGGAACGTGGTGTTTTGGAATAACAGCGATGTAAGTGACGATCCTGTAATTGTTACTGCATGGGCCATATGCGCTAACATATAGGGAATGGGAGCGAGGCGAAGTTCCTTATGGTATGCAATAGAGCAGTAAAGTAGCCAGGATGGAGCCAAGCGGAACGAGGGTATATCGCCCATTTTAGGTACAAGTATAGAGCGAAGTATAGAGGACACCCAAGAGCGAAGTATAGAGGACACCCA